>JBKJJR010000314.1:0-6566 GCA_046597835.1 Pyrinomonadaceae bacterium | reverse complement strand
AAATCTCTCGGCCAACCCATTATTTCCGCCGAAATCACGAACGAAAGACAGATTCCTATCCCTCCGATAGTCGGCAAAACTACCTTCAACAGATGCATTGGTTGAAGGTAGTTTTGCCGACTATCGGAGGGATAGGAATCTGTCTTTCGTTCGTGATTTCGGCGGAAATAATGGGTTGGCCGAGAGATTTTCAAACGTGCAGTTATTCGCGGGAAATCAAGTTCCGGTTCGGTCCCGCAAACTGATGGGTGGTGAATACTTAGCTGAGGATCCATTTTCGATCTGGTCTTATCAGGTTGATCTCCGATCTCTCAGGAATTCATCCTCGGCCCTTGTTTCATGGCTTGGCAGCAAAGGCGGAATTTTGATGCTCAATGATATTTTGCCGCAGACGTACAGAAAAACTTCTATTGTTGTCAACTTTTCTGTTCCGCGTGGTTGGGAAATTGCGACAACGGAACAATTCTCGGGGTCAAATACCTACAAGATCAAAAATCTGGCCGAGGCCGTATTTTATCTAGGTCCAAACCAGCGTGAAAAGTTGATGCAAGTTCGAGGTTCCGAACTGACATTAAATATCACCGACGACTGGCGTTTTCCCGATAGTGACGCGGCGTCGATAGCAGCCGCTGTCTTTGGTGAATATGAGCGACTTTTTCGATCAAGTCCGCCGGCGAGATTTATGGTGGGCATCCGCAAATTTCCGAATTCCATTGCTGTCGACAATTGGTATGCCGGGGCCCGAGGCCGAACGGTAACGATAGTCTCGTCTGAGACTGCGTTCGAATCGCAGTCTTTACAACAGCTGCATGAGCAGCTGCGTCACGAGATATTTCATTTCTGGCTGCCCAACGGCGTAAATCTGACGGGCAACTATGATTGGTTCTATGAAGGGTTTGCTTTGTATCAGTCGCTAAAGATAGGCGTTGGATTGAATCGTATTAGCTTCGACGATTATCTTGATACGCTTTCGCGTGCCTATGCAATAGACAAAAAGCAAAAACTCTCCCTGATCGAGGCTTCGAAAAATCGCTGGGACGGAAATAATAATACGCAGATATATGCTCGGGGAATGCTGATAGCTTTTCTGTGCGATCTCGCATTGCTCGAAAAGTCGAAAGGGAAACGTTCCGTTAGCGATCTGCTGCGACAGTTATACGAACGCCATTGTGCACCCAATCCTGAAATGGACGGCAATAGAGCCGTTCTCGCCCTGCTCCGCGACTACGGCGAACTCACTCCTATAATCGATAGGCACATTACCGGTTCCACGAGCATTGAATGGAACGATCTGCTAAAAGGCGCGGGGCTTGAAGCCGAGCTAAACGATCAAACGACAAAATTGAAAGTAACCGCAAAGCCGTCAGGCAGGCAAAAGGATTTATTGGACAGGTTGGGTTATAATAATTGGCGAAAACTGGCTTCGAAATGATGATGAGATCACGTTTGTTTTTAGTATTGTGTTCACTGTTTGCGTCGTTTCCTCAAATTGGCTGCAGCCTGCTTGACGCGAGCTTATTAGGGCCGACCGACACTGCGACGGTTATTGCAAAGACGGCGCAGATACGCACTTCATATTCGGTCGTGGCGGCTGACCTACTTGAGGTAAAACGCAACGACCGGCTGGACGTCATTGATCAAGTCGAGTTTGAAAAGGTTCCATGGTATCGCGTGAGGGCCCATGACGATGCACAAACCGAAGGCTGGATCGAAGCTCAGAACGTCATTACAAGCGACACGCTTGCACGATCAAAGAAGCTCGCCGAGGAATTTCAGAACCGCTCGCCGCAGGCCGCAGGCATAATTCGATCTGCGTCGAACCTGCGTTCGGCCCCGGACATGAGCCCGGAGAACGTTTTCTTTAGACTCGCCAACGGGTCAACATTTGAGATCATGGCATGGAAATTTGTACCCAAACAGGAAGTTCCGGACGTTGACGATGCACCTAAAGGACAGCAGAAAACGGGCAAGCGATCTAAGAACGAAGAGATCGAGGCCGCGAATGAAGGCGAGCCGGAAAAGATCGAGGATAAATACGATATTTGGTATCAGGTGCGACTGGACCCATCGGTCTCGCCCGCGCCTGCTGGGTGGATATTCGGGCGCCAAGTCGAGCTTCAAGTCCCGACGGATATTGTTTTCTTTCAGGCGAACAATCGCAAGTTCGTGACATGGCAGCGGCTTGACGCGGATGCTGCAAATAAGGTCGGGGTTGGTGATAAATCGCTTGCTCCGGGAAGTTGGATTGTTTTGTCGCGCAGCAATTTCTCTAAGCCGATCGAAGGTATCGAGCCGGATTTTGACGGCATTGTGGTTCTTGCGTTCGATAAATACGATCAGAGCTATTACACGGTTTGGCGGTCGACTCCCGGAATGGAAGTTTGGGGCGCGTTGCCATTGAGTGTCGATGGTAAAGGCGATAATAAAATATTCACTGTCATTCTGCGGAATCCAACCACGGGCCAACGGGACGAAAAACGGTTTGTGGTTTTCAAGGACAAGAACCGACTCAGGGTGACGCCGCCCGAGAACATTGGCCAATATCAAACAAAGGCGACAAACGGACGATGACCGAAGCAGAAGACAATCCCTTTCCTGAGCCCGTCGAGATCGAGATCACCGACTCGTTCGATCTGCATTCGTTTAGCCCGCGTGACATACGAGATGCGGTCGAAGCGTATCTTGCAGAGGCACACAAAAAAGGTTTTTCCGTTGTCAGGATCGTCCACGGCAAAGGCGTCGGCGTCCAGCGCGAGATAGTTAGAAAGGTGCTCTCCGAAACTGATTTTGTGAGATCCTTTAAGAATGCGCCGGAGTTTTCGGGCAGTTGGGGTGCTACGATCGTGCAGCTCGACGATTAATGCTCGTCTATGACCTCCGCCCAAACCTCCTCGATCGATTTCGGATAGGCAGCTTCGAGCATTTCATTTTGTTCAGCGATCTGTTTATTGGCCGCAGCGAGCTGTTCGGCGAGGTGGTCGGATCGGTGCTCGAGCCCGTGGAGGTATTTTTTTCGCTCGCGGTAAACCCTGTCAAGGTAAAAAAGATACATAAACTGCAGCCCCACTATGCCTAACAGCACGAGCGAAAGTCCAACTAAAACAAACGATAACATAAGCCAAAATCTCTTTCTCCAATTATACCTTTTGACCTCTATCCAAGGAAAGGTAAAATCTCAACATAGACATAATTTCAAGGGGGAACGCGATGCAAAAAGACAGATCTAATTCAAACACCGAAACGCAGACGCTCGACCGACGCGAGTTTCTTGTAACGTCCATCTTTGCCGCCGGGACATTCGCCTTTGCCGTGCAGCCGGTTCAGGGGCAAACTCGGATCATTACAGATGAAAAGGGCTTGATCGCCGGCGAAGTGAAAATACCGGTCGCGGACGGCCAGATACCTGCTTATCGGGCGATGCCTGACAAAAAGGGCGGCAAGTTTCCAGTCGTGATAGTCGTGCATGAGATATTCGGCGTGCACGAATGGATACAGGACGTTTGCCGCCGATTTGCAAAGCTCGGATATATGGCTGTCGCTCCTGCGTTGTATGCAAGGGAAGGGGAGATTAAGGATCTTAAGGATTCGCACGAGATCAACCGCGAGATATACTCGAAAATTCCCGACACTCAGTCGATGTCCGATCTCGACTCGACGGCAGCGTGGACCGCAAAAAATGGCGGCAACGCAAAGAAACTTTCGATCACAGGCTTTTGCTGGGGCGGCCGCATTGTTTGGCTCTATGCCGCACACAATCCTAAGGTCAAAGCCGGTGCCGCGTGGTATGGCCGCGTTGTGCCTACGCCGAATTCGCCGGTTAACGCGTTGCAGCCGACCACGCCTATCGATCATGCGAAGGCACTCACAGTGCCGGTCCTCGGCCTTTACGGCGGTAAAGACAAGGGAATCACGCTCGACGGCGTAGAACGCATGAGGGCCGAGCTAAAGAAAGGCAAATCGGGCTCGAAGATCACGGTTTACCCGGATGCAGATCACGGCTTTCATGCCGATTACCGGCCGAGTTATGACAAACAGGCCTCAGAGGACTCATGGAAGAGCCTCTTAGCATGGTTCAAAAAACACGGAGCAGCCTAAAAGTTCCGAGTTTCGAGTTCCAGGTTCCAAGTTGAACCCGGAACCCGGAACTTGAAACTTGAAACTTGAAACTAATGAACATACCAACCTTAAAACTCAAATACACATTATTATGCGATGACGTTCGCATTGAAATGGGCAACAAGATCTCTCTGATGGGTATCTTTCAGAACATAATGGTCGAAAAACTGCCTGTTTCGCTTATTAAATTTGCCGTTATCAATCATTGGCAGGGACAGGGAAGCCACGAGACCGAGATCCGCGTTTTGTCGCCTGACAAATCCAATCTCGTCGTCACGTCGCAGCCGACGAGGATCGAACTTGCCGAGGGTGGATTTACCGACAATGTCAGCTTTTTTGTCAACGTGGTTTTCCCCGATGCGGGGACGTATTGGATACAAACGATCGCCAACACCGTCGTGCTGGACGAGCTGCCTTTGATCGTCACCGATGCGAACAACATCGAAGCGGCGCGTCCCGCCGACGAGATCACCGAAACGATAAATTGACGCGGATCTTACCTAAATTAAAAAGGCTTCATCCGATTTGAATGAAGCCTTTTCTTATTACTTGACCCTTCGCTCGACTTACGGAGCGGCGATGAGATCGACATTTACAAGATTGCTCGTGAGGCTTACGGTTAAAGGCGTAAGGTCGTATTGCCGTGAACTGACGCTGACCGTATATGTCTGGCCGACGCGAAGATCGCCAAACCGGAATACCCCAAAGCCATTCGACATCGCGGTTCGACTGCGGGCCTGGCCGGTCGTATCAGTCAACGTGACACGGGCATTCGGAATGCCCTGGCCGGTTGCCGTTAGCAGACGCCCGACAACCTCCGCCTGATCAGATGCGGCCTTGATGAGCTCGATCTGTCCGTCAGTTGCAAGCGTTCGCGGCGTTCCCTCATTAAAGACCATTCGATCCCATGTCAGCGGTGACACCGTTCCGGGTGCGCCGACGGCCGTGAATCTGAGGTTCAACAGCACTCCGTTGGTGTCGAGCGGCGTGATGCCATAAACAACAACTCTCAACAATCCGCGGCTTTCCGTGTTGGCCACTACCGACAAGGCGTCGCTGACCGTGCCGGCTACGTCAACCGGGTTAGCCTGCGGCTGGATCACATTCGGATCATATCTGAGGTCAAACTCGTACGAGACGATGCCCTTATCTGCTGCTCCCTGGACGTTGACAGGTATGACGACGTCGCTGTCGGCAGGCGTCACCATTGTTGGAGCGATAACCGATGCTGACCTTTCGGGTCCGCTGCCGCGAAGCGCCGGGCGGAAAGGCGTTGGGTCGCCCCAGTTGCCTGAGACATCACCCATTAGCAGGGCAGCGTAGTCTTCGCCGGTGATGCTCGACATGACCGTCGCATGGAACGTGCTCGTTGGATTGAACAGCCAGTTACCCGACGATCCAAAACCCGGGACCGACGCCGCATAGCGTGCGACCAACGACGCATCGAACGAGGATATACCGCCTGCTCCGCTCACATCTGCGACGATCTGCTGATTGGTATCCAGACCGATGTTCCCGACCGAATACTGTGCGATCAGCGACGCGTCAAATGAGGTGACAGCACCGTTCTGGCCGCCCGTCTTGGTCGGCGTGATCGTATAGGAACCGCCCCCAAATCCGGTCAGTGAATATGTGCCCGGAGCCGCTGTAGTGTCCGTAAGGATCGGACTGCCCGATGCCGTGATCAATACATTAGGTACGAATCGCGTTGCCGGACCTGGCAGCTTGGCATTGCCGTAAGTCACTGTTCCGTCGATGACAGCCACAGGCGTCGGAGTAAACGTAGCTGTTGAAGTGGCCGTCGGCGTATCGGTAGCCGTATTCGTCGCCGTTGGCGTGAATGTTTCCGTTGCTGTCGGTGTCGGCGTATCGGTCGCCGTATTTGTCGCAGTCGGTGTAAAGGTTTCCGTCGCTGTTGGCGTTGGAGTATTCGTATTCGTTGCCGTCTCAGTCGGCGTGAAAGTCTCCGTCGCTGTTGGCGTTGGAGTATTCGTGTTCGTCGCCGTTTCGGTTGGAGTGAATGTCTCTGTCGCTGTCGGCGTTGGAGTATTCGTATTCGTTGCCGTTTCAGTTGGCGTGAAAGTCTCAGTGGCCGTTGGCGTCGGAGTGTTCGTGTTCGTAGCCGTTTCAGTTGGCGTGAATGTTTCCGTCGCGGTAGGCGTCGGAGTGTTCGTGTTGGTCGCCGTTTCGGTCGGCGTGAATGTTTCCGTCGCTGTCGGCGTTGGAGTATTCGTGTTTGTAGCCGTTTCGGTTGGCGTGAATGTTTCCGTCGCGGTAGGCGTTGGAGTATCCGTTGCCGTGTTTGTCGCCGTTGGCGTAAACGTCTCGGTTGCGGTTGGCGTCGGTGTATCGGTCGCCGTGTTCGTTGCCGTTGGCGTGAACGTCTCGGTTGCTGTCGGCGTAGGAGTATCGGTCGCCGTGTTTGTCGCTGTCGGCGTAAACGTTTCCGT
>JBKJJR010000293.1:0-4399 GCA_046597835.1 Pyrinomonadaceae bacterium | reverse complement strand
AACAACCGGAATTTCGCCGCAGTCGTTATCGATCATAAGCTTAACGGCCTCTTGTAGTTTGGACTGCGGCGTGCAGCACGCCGGGTCTTTCGTCATGATGTCTTTAACTTGCATAATCTAACCTCCGATACTTATTAATAAATATGAATGCCCGTGAAACAGGTGACGGCATAATGATCTTGATTGCGGCCTGAAATATTTTCAGCCATTTGATCCGCGGCTCCCGGATCAGCATCGACGACAGCCGGTTTCCAACCGATTGACAAAGTCGGACCCACTTCTTCGGCTGTAACTTTTGTCATAGTTCACCTCCCGTATTAACTATGGACATGTGAGCTCTCATCGGCTCGAATATGATCTTTGGAGCCCCGGACGCCGGACTCGATCTTAAGAACATTCTACTAGTGCAATTTACGAAGTAATGTTTGACCGCATACATTGAACAGGCCTCTTTTAAGCGCAAAAAAGCCCTGGCGGCTTTTGACAAAAAGTCTCAAGAGACAGCCAGGGCGTTAAATTCGTTTGGGAGGAGCCTTAATTGAGCTTCGATCCGAGGGCCTTGATCCAGTCGTAAGGTTTTTTTAGAACCGACGCCGATTTCGAAACAAAAGATCTTTTTTCAGACGAACGTTCTGAGGCAAGAACGAAATTTTCAGGTTCGCCGCCCGCACGCATTGGCTGCGGATAGTTATTCTTGGCAGATTCCCAGGACCGTTGAAACGCGAGCAGTTTAGAGTCAGGCTTTGCAGCAGGAATCTTTATAACTGTGTTGGAAAAAACAACTTGGTTTGTCTGGCGTTTGATCTTACGCAGATTTGCCGTTGAATTGGTGACATCGCTATTTTTCGTATGTCGGAATTGCGGACGAACATCGTATAAATCTGCCTCAATGACCGAATTATCCGACAAGCCGGCGACAGGATTGCCGCCAACTCCGATCGCCCTGACGAAATTCAGCGACTCTAGCGGGCGATCGATAGCGTTATAAGCTGTAAAACCTAACTGCAGAAAAATTACTATTAGTATTCCTAGTATCGGTAGTTTCATACTTCAAAACTCCTGAGTCGCGTTTATCAATGATAAACACTCCACCATTAGTATAGAACGCAAACGGAAAGGTTGTAAACCAAAATGAGAAATTTTGGAAAAAAAATCGTACGAATTTCTAAGAATTTGCTTCAATAGAATACAATTTAACGTGCAGTTAAGTTTTCAGGGGAGCTTTAGTAGCTGAGAGTTGTTCATCAATTGAACGAGACCCTAAAAACCTGATGCGGATAATACCGACGAAGGGAGAAAAACAATGGATCAGAAGTCAGCAGTCAGTAGTCAGAAGTCAGACGTAAGCAGCGATCAGGTGAAATTGCCTGCTTCGCGTAAAGTTTATGTTGAGACCAACGGCAATGCCGCCAATCAAAACAAGCACAATTTAAGGATTCCGTTTCGCGAGATCGAGCTGTCGCCGTCTAAGGACTTTGACGGCCTTTTGGAGGAAAATCCGCCGGTTCGTGTTTATGATACGAGCGGAGTTTGGACCGATTCGTCGGCGAAGTGCGATGTCCGGGAAGGTTTGCCCGCATTGCGTCGGGAATGGATCGTCGCACGCGGTGATGTGGAGGAATACGAGGGCCGCGAGATCTTGCCGCAGGATAATGGTTATTTGACGAAAGGGGCCGAAGGGATAGCGGCTAAGAAGCAGGCTGAAAGCGGGATCGTGAACGAGTTTCCCGGACTGCGTCGTGCTCCGTTGCGAGCTAAAGATAGTGCCTGCGTCACGCAGATGCATTATGCGCGAAAAGGAATTGTCACGCCAGAAATGGAGTATGTCGCTATCCGCGAAAATCTTGGCCGAAAGGTCGCTTTTGAAACATTGCAGAATAGCTCGGCCGACGATCGTTCGTCGCTTATGCATCAACACAAAGGCGAGTCCTTTGGCGCGGCAATTCCTGCATTTGTCACGCCCGAATTTGTCCGCGAGGAAGTTGCACGAGGCCGGGCGATCATACCGAACAACATTAACCATCCCGAATCGGAGCCGATGATAATCGGCCGCAATTTTCTCGTTAAGATCAACGCCAACATCGGCAATTCGGCCATCACTTCGAGCATCGAGGAAGAAGTCGAAAAAATGTGTTGGGCGACGCTGTGGGGAGCCGACACGGTGATGGACCTTTCGACAGGCAAGAATATCCATGCGACACGGGAATGGATATTGCGCAATTCGCCTGTACCGATCGGGACTGTGCCGATCTACCAGGCGCTTGAAAAGGTCAACGGTAAAGCTGAGGATCTGACTTGGGAAATTTACCGTGACACACTTATTGAGCAGGCAGAACAGGGCGTTGACTATTTTACGATCCATGCTGGCGTTCGCTTGCCGTATATTCCAATGACTGCGAAGCGAACCACGGGCATCGTGTCTCGAGGCGGTTCGATCATGGCAAAATGGTGTCTCGCGCATCACGAGGAAAGCTTTCTTTATACTCGTTTTCGCGAGATATGCGAGATCATGCGCAACTATGATGTGGCGTTTTCTTTGGGCGACGGCCTGCGGCCCGGAAGCATCGCCGATGCGAATGATGAAGCCCAATTTGCTGAACTTGACACGCTTGGCGAACTGACAAAGATCGCTTGGGAAATGGATTGCCAAACTATGATCGAAGGGCCGGGGCATGTGCCGATGCACCTGATAAAAGAGAACATGGACAAGCAGCTTGAGATCTGCGGCGAAGCCCCATTTTACACGCTCGGGCCACTGACGACCGACATCGCGCCCGGCTACGACCATATAACATCGGGCATCGGTGCTGCGATGATCGGTTGGTTTGGCACGGCGATGCTTTGCTATGTTACGCCTAAGGAACATCTCGGTTTGCCTAATAAACAGGACGTAAAAGAAGGCGTAATTACTTACAAACTTGCCGCCCACGCTGCCGATCTTGCAAAGGGCCATCCGGGTGCGCAGTATCGTGATAACGCCCTGTCAAAAGCACGGTTTGAGTTCCGCTGGGAGGACCAATTCAACCTTGGCCTCGACCCAGAAAAGGCAAAGGAGTTTCATGATGAGACTTTGCCCGCCGAGGGTGCAAAGCTCGCTCATTTCTGCTCAATGTGTGGCCCGCATTTTTGCTCGATGAAGATCACTCAAGATGTGCGCGAATACGCTAAAGCACAAGGCGTCGCAGCGGAAAAAGCTTTGGCAGTCGGAATGAGCGAAAAGGCAAAGGAATTCGTAGCGACCGGCGGCGAGATTTATCACGGGAACTTGCCTGACGGTGCAAAACACGACCATTGACCATTCGCGGTCCGCGGCGAAATTTGATACTTGAACGTCCCCCAAAAAATGTTTCACAAAATGTGGCACGTGCCACATTCAAAACGTCGTGTTTCGTTTTTGCGCGGTAAAAATGGGGTTCAGGCGGACGCCGCGGGTGCATGTGCGGCTCTTTTATGAGCGCAAAGCGGACGCTAAAACCACCCTAAACGGACGCTATATTTTACGCGGTAAAAACAGAACGGCCCGTCGTTAACGTGCATTGTCGTCGTTAACGTTTTCCAGTCATTGTCGTCATTGTCGTCGTCGAGTGACGGGATTTTCTTAGTTATGCATGTCTGCCATTTTTGCGACACTTCGGTCGAAGGTGATTATTTCAGAAATATCGCTGTCGGGCTGACGAAAAATGGAATGCGTGTTTCGCTTGTCGAGCTTGGACGCGGAACGCCGCCAAAATGGTTAGCTGATATTCCAGATGTTTCGTATCTGTGTCTGAATGCCGGGTCGAAATTGCAATACCCGATGGCTGTCAGGCGACTGGCGCGTTTTCTGAAAGATGAGAACGTCGATATCCTGCACACGCATCTTTATTTTTCGGGGCTAATAGGTGTTTTGGCGAAGCGGCTGCATCGCAGAACGATTGTCGCATTAATGCGTCATCACACGAGCGTCGTGCGCATGTTGGGCTCGCGGCTTCACATCGCCGCTGATAAATGGATGGCGGAAAATGCCGATCATGTGATGACTGTTTCGCGGGCAGCGCGAGATTATATGACGGAAGTTGACGGCATCAAACGCAAAGACATCGAGGTCGTTTATCTGGGTTTTGATTTTGAAAAAATGGCACCGAATGGTGAGGAGCGTTCTGGGGTGCGGCGCGAATTCGATTTTGGCGGCGATGATCTTGTGATCGGCTACGTCGCACATTTTGTAAAGGGCAAAGGGCATATTCAATTGATCGACGCGTTTGAGAAGATCATTAAGGACGTGCCGCACGCGAAGCTGTTCTTTGTCGGATCCGGGATGCTCGATGAGGTGCGGGAGGCGGTAGATAAATTTACGGCGGGCCAAATAGTTTTTGCCGGGTGGCGAGATGATGTGTCGGCGTGTCTGAATGCGATGGAC
>JBKJJR010000184.1:0-4749 GCA_046597835.1 Pyrinomonadaceae bacterium | reverse complement strand
CAGTCGCTACCACTCCCGGTCCTGACGCGAATGCCCTTACTTCGAGCGGGCCTCTGCATTTCTTCGGACATTTTTGTTGCCAAGACCTCGGCAAGATGGGTATAATTGATTAGCGGTTAAATCCGCGCCTTACCACCACGCTCTCACCTTAATTCGTAAAAGGAATCCCTAAATTGGCTGCAGTGATAGATAGTCCTACCGATATAATTGCCGGCGACACGACCGTTATGGATGAGCCGCGCCGCGAAAAGATAAACCCGACTGATAAAAGCGATACGGAAACGGCGGTCGAGTTGGGGATCTGGCTGTCGGGGCTTGAGAGTTTTTTAGGCGGCGGGCATTATGCGTTTAGAGCCGGCGACGGAGCAAAACCAGTCTTTGATCTGTCAAAAGAATTTCGGCTTACACACTCCGTGCTGATGCGATGCCAACGGCTGAACGCAAAGATGTTGGTTATAAGGAGTCGCAGCAAGACAACCGGCACCGGCAACTATCTCGGTTTGACCGATGTCGAGAGCGACGAATTTGCTGCCGCCCTGCGCGACGTGATCCAGATCGGGCAGTGCATTATCCGCGCCGAACCGCTCGGCATCGGCGAGTGGAAATCATGGAGCGCTTTGTTGAGCGAGAAGTTTGATCGTCTTACCGCGTTTCACAAATTGATTCGGTACGCAGAAACTTGCGGTGAGCAGTTCCTGCCGGAACCGTTAAAAAACTTTGCGGCGACAGAAGCGCCGATGCCGGTCGAAAGCGCGGAGCTTGCGCTTGTGCTGCCGCGATTTGGAAAGATCCTGAAATGGCTGAGCGTCGTCGGAAAAATACTCGAAGCCGATGAGCCGCTCAAGCCTGCATTGGTGATATTTTCACGCGTCAACGATCAGATCTCCGACCTGCTGTCCTATATAAACAACCGCCTTGAACGCTTTCCAAATGAAGAGGCTGAGCTGTTTGGGGCACTCGATGCCGCGTCTTATACCGCGTCGATCGAATTAAAAAAAGTTTACGCGCATGAGCTGGCGGGGCTTGCGGGCTTGCGTCCGCCGCCGGCTATCCGGGCTTGTATGGAGACGGGGTATTCGATGCTGAATGAGAGCTTTCAACAAACGCTCGCAGGTATGGCACGCCTCATCGATCCGTCTGTTAACGCGTTGACCTTGTTCCCGAGTTATCAGGTCAATTTTGAAAGATCGCTCGCGCTGCGGCGCGAGCTTTCGAGTCTTGTACGGCTTACGCAGGCGGCTGAAAAAGATCCGGAAAAACAAACGGTCGAGAAGCTAAACAGATCGCTGCGTGAGATTGTGAACGGCACTATTCAGTTCCTGTTTTATAAGGACACTGAGACGTTTGAACGATTTGTCGAAGAGATATTGGTAACAAAACAAACCAAGGACCTCGTGCCGATCTTACATCGCTTTGGAGCGTATCTTGAAACGCTGTTCGGTCAGGTCAGCATGCGCTCCGTTCTGGAAAAACACCCGTTCGAAGGCAATGCATAGTGCACAATGCACAATTAAGAACGATCTCGGACCGTGCGGTTTTTATTGCGAGCGAAGCGTTGCGAGGGGTTTTCGGAATAGTACGTCAAAGCTGGCGGTGACGCCGACGATAGTTACAAGTAGGGTCGTGATCAAGATGCCTGCCAGAGCCGTGGTCGGGTCGAATTGCCATTCTATATTCATCAGATAATGACTGACAACAAACGATAGGCTGACTGCGAAAACTGTTGCAATAATTCCCGCCAACAAACCAAGAAGCCCGTATTCCGCAAATAGGATCGTCGCAAGCGTTCGGCGGTTTGCACCGAGCGTTTTTAGGACGGCGTTCTCATAGATCCTCTGCGATTTTGTGAGTGCGACGGAGCCGATAAGGATCAGGATTCCGCTGAGCAGTACAAAGCTGCCGACGAATGAGATCGCGAGAACAAAATTATTGATAAGGCGCTGAACGGCGGAAACAATATCGGCAACGTCAAAGATCTGCACATTCGGAAATTTGTCGAGCACCTCTCGCTGAAGCCGCTGGCGTTCGGTCGGCGGCACGTGTTTTATGACGGTCGCGGCGTAGGTCTGCGGTGCAGTTTCCAGCGCTCCCGGACGGAAGACAAAGACGAACGCGGTTCGCGTATTTTTCACGTCAATTTTGCGGATACTTGCGACACGTGCGGTTATCTTTCGCCCTGAGATATCAAACGTCATCGAATCGCCCGCCGTGACTTTCAACGTTTGGGCCATGCCTTCTTCGACCGAAACCTCGGGCGTGTCGGCGGCCTCGTTCAGCGTCCACCACTCGCCCGAAACGAGAGATTCGTTTTCCTCCAGTTTATCGCGATACGTTAGCGCAAATTCGCGTCCGATCTGGCCCTGCTGCTGGCGTACCTCACGCTGCTGATAGTCGATCGGCTCGCCGTTTACAAAGGCAATGCGGCCGCGAATGGTCGGGATCGTTTCAGGTTTTTCGCCAAGCCTTTGTTCAATGATGCCCGCGACGTCGTCGATCTGGCTTTTTTGAATATCGACGAAGATGAGGCTCGGCAATTTCTCATTGCGGGAAAAATCGAATTCGCGGACAAGATTTGTCTGCATAATTTGAACAGTCAATACGACAAAAGCCCCCAGGCCGACCGCGAGCAGAATGATCCGCGTTTGATTGCCGGGGCGATACATCGAATTTATGGCCTGGCGGAAGGAAAATGAGCTTTCGACTTTCAGCTTTTGTAACAACCAGGTCAAGACCGCGGCCGCAAAATAGAGAACCAAGCCGGTCGCGGCCAAACCGCCGAGAAAAAATGCGCCGACGGTAAATGAACCGGCTTGCCACACGGCGAGGGCAAGCAGACCGGCAAGAGAAAAGACGCCGAATAACCATTTTGTCCGGTCGAGCTTTGAGATATTGACGTTGTTCTCATCGCGGAGTAGCAATTTCGGTTTTATCGATCTGATCTGAAGCAGCGGCAATGCGGAAAAGAGCAGCGAGATCAACACGCCGAGAACGATTCCCTGCCATGCGGTCGAGAGATTGATCGCGTAACTCATCTTTGCGGGCAAAGCGTCGATAAAACGCCAACGGGCGAACCACAATCCGCACTGGGCCAGAAAAACTCCGAATAGACTTCCGATCAGGCCGAGAACGAGGATCTGTAACAAATAGACCGTTATAATCCTCGTGCCGCTTGCACCGAGGCATTTTAGAACGGCAACCGTTTTTCTCTTTTGTTCGACAAACGCGCGGGCAACGTTCCAAACTCCGACGCCGCCCAGCACGAGGATCAGCAGGCCCGTGAGGGAAAGGTAATTCTCCATTCGCGAAAATTGGTCGCTGAGATTTTCCTGCTGTTCGCGGTATGAGTTGACCTGTATCGTCGTGCCATTTAGAGCATCGCGAAGCGCGGTGACAAGCTCGGTGGGATTTTCGGATGTGCGGTAAAGAATTCTGCGTCTTACTCGGCTCGAGTTTCGCGTGATGCCCGCGCTTTCAAACGCCTTTTTCTCGACAAAGACGCGCGCGCCGAGACGAAAACCGCTCGAACCGCCCGGCTCTTCGTCGAACGACGCGCGGACCTGAAATTCGCCTTCGCCGATTCGAAGTTTGTCGCCGATCTCAACGTTCAATTCTTCGAGCAGTATTTCTGCGATGACGGCACCGTTATTTGCGAGCAGCTCGTAATCGAAAGGCTTGCCCGACGAAAGCGTGAATGTCCCGACAAGCGGAAACGGCGAATCGATGCCTTTTAGTTCAATGAATTTGAGGCTCTCGTTTGATGTGTCCACCGGGCGAGCCATCAGTGCCGCTGAGATCGTTTCATTTCTCGCCTCGATGCCCGGCGATCTTCCGACGACTTCTTCGATCTTTAAAATTTCCGGCGGCGAAAAATCGTTTGTCGAAGTAACCTCGACATCGGCGGTCATCAGCGCCCGTGCGTCGTTCCCTACGACCCGCGTAAGATTCTGTATCAGCGATCTGAGCGCGACAACCGACCCAACTCCCAAAGCGATGCAGAGAAAGAAAAACAGCAAACGCCGCCATGATGAGCGGATCTCGCGTCGTGTCAGGTTAAAAATAAACTTCATAGGATCGCCGGAGATTTAGCCGCAGATAAACGCAGATAAACACGGAACAGAAAAGAGTTATCGGATTTTTTCTTATCTGCGTCTTCTGCGTTAATCCGTAGCTAAAAATCTTTCGCTCGAAACCCGCCCATCGGTCAGCACGATCTGTCGTTGGGCTTGACCGGCCAGTGCCGCGTCGTGCGTTACCAGGATCAAAGTCACATCGTTTTGGCTTTGAAGGTCTTTCATCAGATCAAAAATATGCTGGCCGTTCTTTGAATCGAGGTTGCCGGTCGGTTCGTCGGCGAGAAGTATCTTGGGGCTGTTGGCAAATGCCCGTGCGATCGCTACACGCTGCTGTTCGCCGCCCGAAAGTTCCGCGGGGTAATGATGGCCGCGATTTGTGAGATCAACTTGTTCGAGCAAGCGGTTTGCTCTTTCCTGGGCGTCAGGCAGGCCGAGAATTTCCATGGGGATCAGAATGTTTTCAAAGGCAGTCAGGCTTGGGATGAGATGAAATGACTGAAAAATAAAACCGATCTTTTCGCTGCGGATGCGGGCGAGGCCGTCTTCGCTCATTTTTGTGATCTCGTCGGTGTCGATCATTATGTGGCCCGACGTTGGAGCATCCAGGCCGGCGATCAGTCCGAGAAGTGTTGATTTGCCGCTGCCCGATGCTCCGGTAACGGCGACAAACTGGCCG
>JBKJJR010000366.1:0-3148 GCA_046597835.1 Pyrinomonadaceae bacterium | reverse complement strand
CATGAGCTTGCTAGACGTAGCGCCCATTATCGAGCAGATGCTGCTCGTTTCCGAAAATGTCAGCGATCTGAATTTTTCGTGCGGGCAAAAACCGCAGGTCGAGATCAACGGCGTGCTTTACCCCGCGTCGCCCATTGGTTTGGGCAAACTCTCTGCCTTTCAAACCGAAATGATCGCGATGTCGCTGATCCGCGATAACCCGGATGCGGCACTTCAATTGGCGCGAAATCAAACGGCCGATCTGAGCTATGCTTTGCCCGGAAAATGTCGTTTTCGTGTAAATATCTTTCAGCAACGCAACTCGTTTTCGATAGTAATGCGTGTGATCCCGCATGAAATTCCAAGTTTCGATTCGCTTCGATTGCCGCCGCAGCTTGCCGATATTGCAGAGATCCGCAACGGAGTCGTGTTGCTTACCGGGCCGACGGGTTCCGGAAAAAGCTCGACGCTCGCCGCAATCATCGATCGGATCAATGAGACAAAGGCGTATCACATCGTCACGATCGAGGACCCTATCGAATTTCTGCACAATCATAAGAAGAGCACGATCAATCAACGCGAGGTGGGTGCCGATACAAAGGATTTTGCGTCCGCATTACGGGCTGCCCTTCGCCAAGCGCCAAAGGTGATTCTGGTCGGCGAAATGCGTGATCTGGAAACTGCCGAGATCGCGTTAGAAGCCGCTGAGACCGGCCATCTCGTGCTTTCGACCCTTCACACCATCGACGCCTCAAAAACGATCGACCGCATAATCGGCCTTTATCCGAAAAATGAAGAGGGAATTATCCGCACACGTCTGGCCCAGACGTTTCGATTCATTGTTTCACAGCGATTAATACCGACCGCGGACGGCAAAGGCCGAATAGCAGCGGTCGAGATCATGAAATCCAATCCGCGAACCCGCGAATATATTGAAAAAGGCGAGACTGAGGGCAAATCGCTCCTTGACGCGATCCGCGATGGAGAGATAGACGGGATGCAGGATTTCGATTCCGTGATACGCGATCTTATTGACAAGAAGCTTGTCACAATGGATGACGGCCTTTCATTTGCGACCAATCAAAATAATCTTTTACTGCAATTGAAAGGATTGTCTTCGACCGAGGATTATGCCAACCCAAGTAGCGGCAGGCCGATGCCAAAACCTATGGTCCCGCCGCCGCCGCCGGAAAATCCGGACTCAGTTCTTAATATGATGGAATAGGAAGTCAGTCGTCAGTTGTCAGTAGCCGGATAGTTCACTGACAACTGACAACTGACAACTGACAACTACTATGATAATACGATGCGATAATTGCTCTGTTTCCTTACAGTTGGATGAATCAAAGATACCAAGTGGGAACTTTTCGGTTCGGTGTCCGCGCTGTCAGAATTTGCTTCGCGTTCAAAAGGACGCCTCCGGACGGGGTCTGTCAACGGTCGAGCAACTGGCGGCCAATCCGGCTGCTGCTCCAACCGGCGAAGGCGGAACAGACTTTGCGGCAAAGGAATCCGAACTGCAGATCAACAGCGCGCTGCGCACCTTGATGCAAGCCTTGCAATCGGGCACGAACACAATTTCATCCGACACGGAAGAAAATGAAAAGCCGAGACGCATCCTGCTTTGTTTGGGGCAACATTCCGATGAGACCGCGAGAATTCTCGCCAAGGCGGGTTATAAAGTTTATGTCGCGCAGACGCCGGCTCAGGCTAACGAACGGCTCCGTGACGGCAAGACCGAATTGCTGATATTTTCCCCAGACTTCGCCCCGGAAATGGGCGGCGCGGCCGTGATCCAGCAAAAGGCAAATGCAATGTACTCGTCCGAGCGGCGGCGCCTGTTCCTCATTTCACTCGAGGATGTCGGAACGACGATGAACGCCCATGACGCTTTCCTGCGTAATCTGAATTTGATCGTAAACAGTAACGATCTTGCCCAGTTGCCGCTAATACTATCCCGGACTGTTGGCGACTATAACGACCTTTACACCCATTACAACAAAGCAACCGGGGTTGCTGCGATGTAATGACGCGGCCTCTACATAAGAGCTAGCTCGCATACAAGCGTCTCGATCTGCAGACGCGCGGCCGTGGGGCCGCTGCCGCCCATTGAGGTTTTGATCGCCAGGTCCGTCTCTGCCAAGCGCTTTATTGCGAAGATCAAACTTTGTATATTGGCCCGGCGGGCGGCGGCGAGAAACGGTTCCTGATCGTTATACCTGAGTTTAGCCACATTTGCGACCTCGCGGCGATCGGCACCGCGAGTCATCATATCTTTAGCGATCAGCAAACGGCGGTAGCTGTATGAGATAAGGCCCATCAAGGCGAGAGGTTCGGCTCCGTCGTCGAGGATCTTTTTTAATGCCACAAGAGCCTGCGTCCGCCGTCCGGCAACCAGATGATCCGTCAACTCGAAATTGGTCAATTCGCGCGAATTCGGGACTAGAGCGTCGATCAATGCGGATGTGATAGTTTTGCCGGGCATCGCCGCCGCAGCAAGTTTGTTGATCTCGTTGGTTAAACGCCGCACGTCCTGCCCGACAAGTCCGATCAGTTGCCGCAAGCACGCATCATCGATCTCGGCACCGGCGTCGTTTATTTTGGTTCGAGCCATTTCGCTCAATTGCCGGTCGTCGAGGCGTGTAAATTCGACAGCCGTGGTTTTGTCGCGGAGGAATTTGCCCATTTTGCGGACGCCGTTCAATTCGTCCGCGATAAATATCACGATCGAATGCCCCGAGGGTTTTGCCAAATACGCCGACAAAACAGCCTCGTGATCTTCGGTGATAGTGTCGCGAAAGCCTGTGGCGGAAACGCGCACGTCCGTGATGCGGATCAAACGCCGCGACGCCATCATCGGCAGTTGTTCCGCAGCCGAAAGAGCTCGTCTTAGACTGTCTTCTGAATTGAGGCTAAAACTTGTTTCATTAAAATCCCGTAAGTCGCCTTCGGCAAAAGCGAGATCCGCGATCGTCTTGGCGGCAATGTCGCGAAGATGCGTCTCGGGGCCAAACAGCAAATATACCGGCGCGATCTCACGCCGTTTGAGCTGATCTCGTAAATCCTCACGATAAATAACCATAAGAAATTTAGCCGAAGATTAACGCGGATAAGACAAAAAGAAGTGAATGGGATTCTTCTGATCCGTGTTTATCTGCATTAATCTGCG
>JBKJJR010000361.1:0-3007 GCA_046597835.1 Pyrinomonadaceae bacterium | reverse complement strand
CCTCGCCGTGGCCTTCGGTTACACTGGTGATCCACGCCTCGTTCTTCTCTTTTAGCTTTTCCACATAAGCGTGGAGTTTCTTGGTCATAACATTCATTACACTTCAAAGACGCGGAGTTATAGAGAAAATTTTTGCCGCAGATTGACGCGGATTAAGCAGCTAAGAATTATTAAAGCTCTCTTATCCGCGTTATCTGCGTAAATCAGCGGCTAAAACTTGTTTAGAAACCTTACGATGAACGCCGCTTTTCGTGTCGTGACGGTACCGAATATGGCCGCGATGTTTCGCCTGCCGCGACCTCCGTCTCCATTTCCCGTTCCAAAGCCGTGCCTTCGGTCACCGGCAGTGTACCGGGAACCATTGATTCGCGCGATTCGGACTCGAAAGTGTCGCGACGGTCTTTGACCGATTCCTTCATTATCTTGTCCTGGAGCATCATGATAGCGTGGACAAGCATTTCGGGCCGGGGCGGACAACCCGGGACGTAAATATCGACCGGAACGATCTTATCGACACCCTGAACGATAGCGTAATTATCAAAGACGCCGCCCGATGTTGCACATGCGCCCATCGATATAACCCATTTAGGTTCAGGCATTTGATCGTAAATTCGTCTTAAAACAGGAGCCATCTTTCGCGACACACGTCCCGAAACGATCATCACGTCGGCCTGTCGAGGCGAAGCTCGAAAGGTCTCCGCTCCAAACCGCGAAAGGTCATTGCGGGCGGAAACGGTATTCATCATCTCGATTGCGCAGCAGGCCAGGCCAAAAGTCGCCGGCCAAAGACTGCTTTTGCGCGCCCAATTGACGACCGCGTCAAGCTTAACGGTAACCACGTCCGGCAGAGATTCGAATAGTGTGTTCTCTAAACCCATAAATTCACGCTGCGATCTTAAAATTAGACGCTTCGTGGCGGCGGCGCTTTGCCAAAGTTTTTGCTTCCTCGCGGGCCTCGGCGCGGGCTTGCAAGCCCCAATCGAAAACCCCTTTTTTCCAAACGTAAATGTAGCCGACAACCAGCGTCGCTAAAAAAGTCATAATTTCGACAAAGGCGATGGTTCCGAAGGCAATGCCGCTGAGTCTTTCCTCCGCCATAAGACTTTTGAAAGCTACTGCAAACGGTATAATAAACAGAACTTCGATATCGAATAAAAGAAAGATGACCGCAACAGTATAAAACTTGATCGAAAACCTGTCGCGGGCCGAACCGACCGGATCCTTGCCGCATTCGTAAGGCATCAGTTTTATGGCAGTTCGCTTGCGCGGGCCTATCAACTGAGTAACCAGCAGCTGGCTAACGCCAAAACCAGCGGCGACCAAAAACATGATCGCTATCGGAACATAATCGAACACATTGTATTCAGACATTTCTCTCTATTACCCTTCCAATGTTTACCTCGGAAATCTTGCAGAAATAACGTTGCGTTCCCATCGAAAACACTGAGGATTTTGGCACAAGCTCAATCGTAAGTTAAGCGTGAATTAGTGTCAAGGCGTCCCAAACGTGACCAAAAAGCATTTGCGTATGACCCGGAAAACACAAATTATGACCGCTCTGTGAGCGAAAATTCCATATCGCGCGATAATCATCCATCTCGACCCTATCACCATCGTGCAGCATTGCTGAGCCATTTTTCATTGACCGCAAATGATGACATATGGTAACTTTGAAGGTGGCAGAATTTGTTGCCGATCCGCCGTTTTTCCACATCTTCTAAGGTAAATACCACTGTGATCTCAGGTTTTAACACGGACGTCGAATTCCAGGACGTTGTCTATCATATCCAGACAGAAGACAAGGGTCTGAAGACGCGCCTTTTTGTTTCGCTGGTCTATGATCGTGGGACGATCCTGGCGAGCAAGCGCACGTCGTACGATGATCTGGCGAATGGATCCTTTAACGAAAATGAACTGGCGGAAAGGCTTCAGCGTCAGCATAAGTTAATATGCGCGGCCGTCAAGGCGGGCAGAATCGCCGATCTGCAAAAAATGGCAGCCGGCGACCGCAAGCCCGCCCACGAAAGAACTCCCATTCCGGCCGCCGTTGCTAACCCCGTTGATTTTCCGGCAACTGATTTACCGAAGTTTCAACTTCCGGATATTGCCGCCATAGAAAACTTTGAACCGTTCATACCGTTCGATCTTGAAATAATTGAAGACGATATCGTGTTCGACGGAATAAGCATTGTTGAAGACGATTCTATCCTATCGTCCGATGCCGTTGCCGTAGTGAGCGAACTTTCGGGCACAGAGCGTCCAAAAAATACAAAGCTCAGTGTAGAGCTGCTGGGCGATACCAAATTCAAAGGCGGTGACCGCCGCGACGTGCACATAATGGTCTGCCGTGGAACCGATCGCAAGGTGGTTCGCGACGCCCAGATAATGATAAAGGTACTGGGCTCCAGCTTTCGCCCCTTGATCTTTCACGCTAAGACGGATTTCAACGGCCTTGCCAAAGTTCATCTGCAGTTTCCGCATTTTCACGCCGGCCGTGCCGCGGTACTGGTCAGAGCGATGAGCGACGGCGAAGAGATCGAATTTCGCCGAATAGTCACGTCGGGATAACCTGCTGTACTAATCCTAGCTCTCAAATTTCAGATCTCAAATTGAAATTACGTTGGGCAAAGCGGAAAATAGACAAAATGGCCGCTCTCAAAATATTTCTCAACGGCGAGACGAGCGAAGTCGCTTCGGGGATCAGATTAGATCAACTTTTAGATTTTTTTTCTCTGCCCGAGCAGCGGGTCGCCGTCGAATTAAATAACAACGTCGTCCGCCGCTCCGATTGGCCCGAAACCGTTATTGGCGAAGGCGATAAGATCGAGGTCGTGCATTTCGTCGGCGGCGGTTGATTTTTTTCACCACAGAGGCACAGAGAACACGGAGTTTAGGAGGGAAGATATGCAAATCATTATGATTTTAAATATTTTTGGCTTTCTCTGCTCTCTCTGTGTTCTCTGTGGTAAATTTCTTTTATGTCGGATAGTTTTCAGTTAGCAGGCAC
>JBKJJR010000190.1:0-2773 GCA_046597835.1 Pyrinomonadaceae bacterium | reverse complement strand
CTCCCTTGCCAATAGTTGTATTTTTGAAAGAGATCAATAATCCGTCGAATTTAGGAGCGGTTTTGCGAACAGCCGAAGCTGCCGGCGTTGCGGGTGTCATTGTATCGACAAATTCTGTCGATGTTTATTCGCCTAAGGCTGTGCGGTCGGCAATGGGGGCGAGTTTTCGAGTTCCGATCTGGACAGACGTAGATCTCGAGGAGGTTTTACATTGGGCAAGCGTGAAAAATCTGAGGACAACGGCGACAGGTGCTTCGATTGTTACGAGTTACGCTAAAATTGACTGGAAAGTGCGGCGGCTTTTGATCTTTGGTTCCGAGGCGCACGGCCTGAACGAATCTGAAATCGCCGTCACACAGGAAAGAATCGGAATTCCGATGGTGACCGGCGTTGAAAGTTTGAATCTCGCAGTCTCGGCGGGGATTATTTTGTTTGAGGCGAAACGACAGAACGGGAAGGATTAGGTAAGAATTAAAAACTAATAGCTAAAAACTAAAAATTGGAATATGGAATTTCAAATCTGATATTTTAAATCTAAGATCTGGCATCTGACAGACACATGCAAGATCGAAATGAACTATTCCGTAAGGTTTCTAAATATATCGCGTTCGAGATCGATCGCGTTCCGGTGGGAGAACGCCATTAGCATTCCCAGCATTACGAAGCTGGTGACTAGGCTGAATCCGCCGTGACTGACGAAGGGAAGTGTAATGCCTGTCATCGGCAACGCCCGAGTGATGCCGCCGATGTTGACTAGCGCTTGAAAGCCGATAAATGCTGTGAGGCCGATGCCGCATAACTTACTGAACATATCGCGTGAATCGCGTGCGTTTCGGACGCCGGCACCGACAAAAACGATCAGCGCAAAAATAATAAGAAGTCCGCCCAAAAGTCCAAGTTCTTCGGCCAGTGCCGCAAAAATATAATCGGAATCCGAGACCGGTATCAATTCGGGATAGCCGAGGCCAAGCCCGCGACCCGTCACGCCGCCCGACGCAAGGCCAAATGTTGCCTGAGCAGGCTGATACGCCAGGTCATCGAACCATGCGTCGATATTTATGGTTTTTTGCAGCTCAGGATTGTCCTGAACCATCTGCGGCAGCTTTGGATCTTTTTTCACGAGATCGGTGTAATAGTCGTCATAGTCTTCCTTCCACCAACTTGTTTGCGGCGACGGAGGATCAAAGCCGTCGAGCCATAAATGAAACCGCTGCTGGATCCGGTTTGGAAGAATTGTGCGGACAGGTTTTGCGAGTGTCGGCAGGAGAGGAACTTTTTCCTGCGTTCTATCTGGAAGAGCTCCGACGACCAATATCGCCATGATAAACGCCACGCTGCCAATAAGAACAAATCTTTGCGAAAACCGTCGAACCGCTATCAAATAAAGCGTGGCATAGACCGACCCGAAAACCATCATTTGCCCAAAGTCTTTCAAGACAAAAAATGGAAAGAACGGCAGAGCTGCCATGAACAGTATCGGCATTACGTCCTTTGCACGGGGAAAGCCCCAGTAAGTTTTGGCCAAGTTTTTATACAAGACCGCAAGGATCGCCGCAAAGCCGATGAGAAAGGGAATTTTCGCAAGTTCCCAAGGTGTCATGTTGCCGATAGATTTTCCGGCACGTGACGTTAGAGCGGCGAGGAACAGCGGCACTAGCGTAAGTGCGACGATCACGAAGCCGTTGTTTTGAAGGAACCTGAGAGTATCATCACGCCGCATTGCGATGAAAACCGCGATGAGGCAAACAATTCCGAAAAGCGGGATGAGCGTGAGGCCCGATGTTGAGACTGCTGCAAAAGTGTCCTTTGCAGGGCGCAGGGTTTCCTTGGAAAGATCGAGAGGCCCGGCCGCTGTCGCCGGCAATCCCATCATCTGCTTTTTTTCCGGCGAATAGTTTTCCTGAATGTAATGCAGCTGCAGGGTCTTGATCTTAGCGTCCCGCTCCTTGGTGATCGCCCTCAATTTTGCGCGAAGCATCTCGCGCGATTTCTCTTTATCTGTGAGATCGGAATTTTGGATCTTTGATCTTTCGGCGGTATCGATGTCGGCGACGTACTCGCGGTCAGAAAAAAGGCGATATTGGACCGTTAATCCGATCGAGAACAGCAGAACGCAGCTGGTATAAAGCGTCCAATTGCCGCCGAACCTTAAAAATCGTTTGATGAGGATCGGCAGTATTGCAAGGATCGAAAGAAGCGTGAGATTTCTGAGTGCGGCCAGGCCGCTGGTTTCATAGCCGCGGATCATCGCGCCGTAGTAAATAGAATAATGTGCGGCCGCCGTCAGGATGACGACCAGCAGAAGGATGAAAACGTGTGTCGAGGTTTTGTTCGTCATCTGATCGACGCTGCATCTACTTTCGCTTCTTCACGGCAATTGGTTTAGGTTTAAATCTGTCGCCGAGCAACCCCAGATCTCTGGCTTTGAGGATGACATTTGCCGCGACCGGCGCGGCTGTTTGACCTCCGAAGCGAATGCCAATGTCTTCGATGACAACGGCTATCGCTAGCTGCGGATTGTCGAGCGGCGCAATGCAAATGAACCAGCCATCGGTGCGGTCGTAGGTCAAATAGTCTTTGAAGTCAACCATTTCGCCGTTGGCATTCTTTTTCTTTTTGACGACGAACATACGTTCACCGGTTTTGGGATCGTATTTTGGCACGTTGTCTTTTTCAGCGGTGCCGGTCTTTCCGCCGGCGACAATGCCTGTTCCGGCAAGTGCGCTTCGGACGGCTCCGCCGGTTCCGCCGGGTTCCGCCGTTACGGTCGACA
>JBKJJR010000181.1:0-3072 GCA_046597835.1 Pyrinomonadaceae bacterium | reverse complement strand
TGCTCACGACCCTCGACCATTGCCGCCGAATCCTAATATTAGTCACTTGAAGAGCGTCTTCAAAATTTTTGCATGGATCACCGTTATTTGCGCTTTGGGCTCGTTGGGTGGTTGTGTTGGCTTCATCGCCACGCGACCTTCGCCAAGCGATCAATCAAGTGCAGCTTATCAGTTTGGGAAAGATACTTTTTTGCCTTTCGCATACACGGCATTTTTTGGGTTTTGTGTATATGTTGGCGCAATTATAATTACCGCGCGGAACTACTATCCCCAAATATTCCGCTCTCAAAAATGAATAAGTATATTCGTGACTGACTTTTTTGACTTATAGAACATATGAATGAGAAACAGTTTGAAAGAAGATCGGCGATCGTTACCGGCGGCACACGGGGTATCGGAAAAGCGATCGTGTTGGAATTAGCACGGCGAGGTGCGAATGTGGCGTTTAATTATTCAAAGAGCGCCGATGAAGCCGAAAAGCTGAAAGCCGAGATCGAAGCATTAGGCGTGAAAACATTTGCGGCGCAGTGTGACGTGGCGAATACGGAAGCCGCGGCCGAATTTGTCGGCCAGGTCAAAGATGCGTTCGGGACGGTCGATCTTTTGGTCAACAACGCCGGCATCACTCGCGACCAGTTAATTCTCCGTATGAAGGAAGAAGATTGGGATGCAGTTATTAATACAAATCTAAAAGGCGCGTGGAATTTTTCAAAGGCAGCGGTGCGGCCAATGATGCGGAATGAGAACGGCGGCTCGATATTAAATATAACGTCTATCTCCGGCGTGGTTGGGATGCTGGGGCAATCGAATTACTCCGCGTCGAAGGCGGGAATGATCGGCCTGACAAAATCGCTCGCCAAGGAGATCGCCAGCCGCAATATCACCGTCAACGCTCTCGCTCTCGGCCTCATCGAGACCGAAATGGCGGCTGAGATGAATCCGGAATATCGCGAAAAATATCTCACGATGATACCGCTCGGCCGTCTTGGCAACGTAACAGAAGTCGCCGAGATCGCGTGCTTCCTACTTTCTCCCGCCGCTGCATATATTACCGGCCAGGTCATCCAGGCCGACGGCGGCCTCGCGATGTAATCAACCGATGTCTTTGAAATTCCAAACCGAAGAGGACCAAGTCGAGGCTGAATACGAGCAGGCTGCTCCGGTTGTAACACCGACTCCTTATTACACGGTAATCTTCATTGCAGCCATCGCCGCTGTCGCGCTTGTTCAATTGGGAACCGGCCTTGATGCTTCAATATTGGCGGCCGGCTTTGTAAAGCCTGCGTTTATCAATGATCACGAATATTGGCGCATCCTGACAGGAGCGACGACACATGGAAGCATTCTGCACGTCGGGTTGAATTGCTACGCGTTTTACAGTTTTGGCAAGATCTTTGAAATGCTGGCAAACCGCGCGCATCTTGCGATCGTATTTTTACTTTCGGCGATCGGCGGCGGCATATTGAGTCTTGTCTTTCAGCCCGATGGCATTTCAGTCGGTGCCTCAGGCGGTATCGTCGGGCTGATCGGTTACCTCGCTGTTTATGCTTTTCGACGCCGTCAATTCATATCGCCAGAGTTTCGAAAGAGTCTCTTGATCAACATCGGATTCATACTCGTTTATGGCCTTGTTCTTTACCAGGTCGTCGATAATTTTGGGCACATCGGCGGATTGATCACGGGAGCGGTATATGCCTTTTTGCAGATTCCAACTGACACATCTATCGATCCTAGGACTGCAAATCCTGTGGTGAACTTCGCCGGGCTTGCGGCTCTTGGTATTTATATTGCGGCGTGCTGTTTTAGTATTTTGCTGATCCTGCAAGTTGTCTAGTATCCGTTATGCCCCGCGTCCGAGTACATCAGCACGTCAATCCGTTTGCACCGCATTTTCGGCAGGCTCCAGAACCGATCGATCTAACAGCGACGTTTGCATCGCCTGAATTGCCGCTGCATCTCGACGTCGGTTGCGCTCGTGGCAGGTTTATTTTGAAAATGGCGGAGGTTCAGTCTCAGTGGAATTTTCTTGGCGTAGAGATCCGCGAACCACTCGTGATCGAGGCGAATGAGATAGCTGCCGAGCGGGGCCTCGCAAATCTTCATTACGAATTTTGCAATGCGATGATCGGACTGGGAGGATTGCTCAACGATATTCCGAGAGACCTGTTGCAAGTGGTGACGATCCAGTTTCCCGATCCGTGGTTTAAGAAAAAACACGCAAAGCGCCGGATGGTCAATTCCGGATTGGTGGAAACCGTAGCAGAACAGCTCGCGACCGGTGGACGCATCTTCGTCCAGACGGATATCAAGTTTTTGTCAGAAGAAATGTTCGTTTTGTTTCGTGCGTGTGAAAATCTGCGCGAGATCCTGATCGACGAGAACCCTTTTCCAGTTAAAACCGAACGGGAAAAGGCTGTTGAAAATAGAGAGTTGCCGGTTTATCGGGCGATGTTTGAGAAAGGATAAAAGGCCGCGAATTTTCAGGCTCACGGCCCTTTTGTGACCTACCAATTTATATCCACCTCGTAATTGTCGGCTCCGCCGCTTGGGTCAAAGACCTGAACGATCGCCGTAAAATCATTGTCCCAAGACGGCTGCTGCAAAACAGTCACCGAACCGCGCCCATTACGTTTTCGGGCGGTGACCGAACCCGGCCGACGGGCGAGATAGCCGTTGAGCGATAAATCAATGTTCGAAAGTCCGGTTCCGGCTGCGTCTTGCGTCTGAACATCCGTGCCCGAGATGACAATGTTGGCGGTTTGGTCAACACGCCCGCGCCATCTAACGCTGCCCGATCGATATGGTTCCTCGGCATTTGTAGCTGACGCCCATGAGATCTCGACCGCATAATTATCCGCTCCGCTCCGTCGATCAGCGATCTGAACTATTGCCGTGAAGTTGTTTGAACGGTTAGGCTGCTGGATCACCGTTACATCGCCGCGGCCGTTTGTTCTTAGGGCCGTGACCGTGGTCGCTCGCCGCGGTAAGGCGCCATTGATATTCTGGCCACTCGTTTGGACGCCACTTCCGCTTACGTTTTCAGTAGTTATTGAACCGCCGCGGATGATGATA
>JBKJJR010000192.1:0-2748 GCA_046597835.1 Pyrinomonadaceae bacterium | reverse complement strand
TAGCTTTGCATCCACGAATATCGGAATCAGCCGCATTCGTGGATGTTCTATTTTTATGAAGGTTGTAAAGGTCGCTTTCGCACTTTTAATCATAGCCGTGCTGGCTGGCGCCGGATTGTCGTATTGGATTTTCAGCTCGGTAAAAGCACCGCGTGAACACAACAAGGCTGACCAATTTATCCAGATAGAAAAAGGCTCGACCCCGAAACAGATCATTGCAAAACTGTCCGACGAAGGTATTCTGGCAAGTTACATGGCGACGCTTTTGTATGTTCGCATTTTTGGCGACGCCGGCAATATGCAGGCCGGCGAGTATCAATTCCCTTCACCAATAACACCATTGCAAGTATTGAAAGAGCTTGAAAAAGGCGAGACGCAGACAACCAAGCTGACAATTCCAGAGGGATTTACGCGCTTTGATATTGCTAAACGCATCGCGGAATGGAATATTCGTCGCATGAACTCACAAGGCGCTGCAGCCATGCCAACAGCTGAATTTGAGGCAAACCGAATTCTAACCATGATGGACGACGTCTCATTGATAAGCGATATAACGCCGGACGCAAAAAATCTAGAGGGTTACATGTATCCGAGCACCTACGTTGTAAGTCCTGACACAACACCGGAGAAAGTTATTAGAATGATGGTCGAGCAGTTCAAAAAAACATGGAAACCGGAATGGACATTACAAGCACAATCTATTGGCCGAACGCCGCACGAGATCGTTACGATCGCTTCGCTCATCGAGACCGAGACCGGTGTCGAGAGCGAGCGGCCAATTGTCGCGGGCATCATCAATAACCGTTTAGCCAGAAATATGCCGCTCGGCATCGACCAAACCAATGTCTATATCGCCAAAATGCTGGGCCGATGGGACGGCACGATCAACCGCAGCGACCTCGATGTCGATTCCCCATACAACACACGCATAAAGACGGGCATTCCGCCCGGGCCGATCTCATCTGTGTCAGAAAGCGCGATCAAAGCCGCTTTGTATCCAAGTCCGAATAATTATCTCTTCTATGTCCGAAACGTCGAACTCAACGACGGCTCGCATTGGTTTTATGCATCACCCGCCGAGTTCGAGAACGGCAAAGCCAAGTATCAGCAGTGGCTGGAAAAAGAGAGACAGGAAAAACGGGCAGAGCAAAACAACCAATGATCAAACTCCTTGCCCTCGATCTTGATGGAACAACGCTAAATTCAAGCGGTCAGGTTCCTGATGCGAATCGGAATGCGATACGTGCGGCCGAGGAGCGCGGTGTATTGGTAACGATTGCCACCGGCAGACGGTTTCGTGATGCGCGGCCTATCGGGTTGGATCTCGCGTTAAATGCCCCGCTGATAACCCACAACGGGGCATTACTAAAATATGCCCAGTCCGAAGAGATAGTTTCCTGTACACCCCTTTCGACCGAGATAAGCCTCGAAGTGGTCCGCGTTGGCAAAGATTATGGCGGCGATGCGTTGGTAAGCACCGACCCTCACGGTCACGGCACACTGATCTATGACCGAGTTTCGGAAGACAATCTTCCGCTTAGGAAATATCTTCGGTGGTCGGAAAATCTGCACGGCGGTGAGCCGGGACGCGATGGGGTTGAGCATGTGCCAAACCTCGAAGCCATTCTTCACGAACACGAGATAGTGCACATCTCGTTTTCCGGAAGCTGTGAAGCGATGAGCGCGATGATGTCAGTTCTCGGTCGCGAGTTAGGCAATACGGTCACGATCTTGCCGACCATTTATCCACGGCTTGATTTCACGTTGATAGACATTCTTTCAGCTGACGTTTCTAAAGGCCACGGCGTCGCTAAATTGGCAGAACTGAACAACCTGTTGCCGGAAAATGTTATGGCGATAGGCGACAATTTTAACGATCTTGAGATGCTTGAGTACGCCGGAACTGCCGTTGTAATGGGAAACGCAGACCCAAAGTTGCTTGAGAGGCCGGAATTTTATACAACTTTAAGTAATGACGAAAGCGGCGTCGCCGCTGCTATCGAAAGTTTTATCTTGAATCAGGAGAATATTTAGTGGGAAATAAAATTGCAGTTTTGGAAACAAATAAAGGCATTATCAAATTTGAGCTTCTCGAGGAGGACGCTCCAAAGGCGACTGAGAATTTTCGGCTTCTGGCGGACAAGAATTATTACGACGGCGTTATTTTTCATCGCGTAATACCTAATTTTATGATCCAGGGTGGCGATCCGCTTGGTGAAGGTTATGGCGGCGAATCGGCGTGGGGCGGCAAATTTGATGATGAGATCGATCGCGGATCCGATCTCTATGCCGGTGTTTACGACAAAGGCACGGTCGCGATGGCAAATTCCGGCCCGAACACAAACGGCTCGCAGTTTTTTATAATGCATATCGATTATCCACTGCCGCCGAGCTATACAAAATTCGGCCGTCTTGTCGAGGGACAGGAAGTGGTTGACGCTATTGCCATGGTTGACCGAAATTCCAGCGACAAACCGCATGACCCGGTCGTGATGAACCGCGTCTATATCGAAGCCGGTGAATAGTGATTAGTTAAAAGTGAAAAGTGATCAAGCCTTCGAATCAAGTTCTTAATTTTTAGTTTTTAGTTTTTCACTTTTAGTTCTATGAGAACAGTTGTGCAACGCGTGTCGCGTGCAAAGGTAACAGTCGCGGACAAGATCGTCGGCGACATTGGGCAAGGATTGTTGATCTTGCTTGGCGTCACGCATCAGGATGACGACAAAGACGCCGATCTTCTCGTCGATA
>JBKJJR010000330.1:0-4454 GCA_046597835.1 Pyrinomonadaceae bacterium | reverse complement strand
CGATTTTACGTACGCATCATAGACCTCATTGGCGCCGTCGGGTATTTTTTTTCGCAGGAGCTTACCGACCAGGATGTAGGCGAGGCCTTTGTGACAGACAAGCGGCATTTCCCGGCAAATCTCACAGATGCGGACAAAAATTTCGCCGTTGCGTAAGCGAATTGTATGATTTATGCCGATATACGGGTAATATGAAACATGGATGGGCGCCACGGCGCGTTTCGGGTGGTACCACCGAAACGCTTCTTCATATAACTCGCGTATCTGATCTAGCTGTGTTGTCACAAATGTTTTTATATTGTTAAACGATTTTTATTGACATCCTGTCGGTCAAAATGCTATCTCTTTATATGGGAATAGCATACGCCGAAAAAGCTGTATGCATCAAATCACCCCAAGATCTGCCCGTGAAAGCGAGAAAAAACCCGGTTTTCCCGATTCCCGCGGCCAGATCATCCTAACGGCCATTATCAATGAACACTTTGTCACGGGCGAGCCTATCGGTTCGAAAGTGCTTGCAGACAAGTTTGCCAATGCTTCCGGTTTAAGTTCGGCGACGATCCGCAACGTGATGGGTGAACTGGAAGAACTGGGAATGCTCGAGCAGCCCCACACTTCCGCCGGACGAGTTCCGACTGATAAAGGATACCGTTTTTACGTTGACAACCTGCTTGGTGTTCTGAGTATCTCGAATGACGATCTTTACCTCATCGGCGAAGAATACGGTTTGAATTCTCAGGAAACTCCGGACAGGTTAATGGAACGTACTTCCCACTTGCTCTCGGCTCTTTCTAATAATGTAGGCATCGTGGTATCGCCATCACTAGCGAGTGATCGCCTGCAGCATATCGAGTTTGTCAATCTTTCTGACAATCGGATCCTCGTCGTTCTGGTCTCAGCTCCGAATATTGTTCATAACAAGATTATTCGGCTGAACGTGACCTTTGCGAAAGAGGAACTCGAACGTACCGCAAATTACCTCAATACGGAATTTGCCGGAAAGAGTTTGGCCGAAATTCGTGCTGAGATAATGCTTCTCATGCATGAGGAAAAGACCTTGTTTGACAAATTGCTTCAAACGGCCGTTATTCTTTGCTCCCAAAGTATCGAGGACGAAGATGACCGGCTCGGCGAAGTATTCGTGGACGGCACGTCGAATATCTTGACGAAAAGCGATTTTGCCGATCTCGAACGCCTCCGTGAGCTGCTCCGCACGATAGGCGAAAAGTCGCGGCTGATGCAGATAGTGACAGAATGCATCGAACGCGACGCGGCCTCCAAGGGCGAAGTTCAGGTTGTCATCGGCACCGAAAACCGAACTCCGTCGCTTCAAAACTGCACGCTGATCTCGGCCCCATACCGTATCGGCAACAGCACGGCGGTCGGCACACTGAGCGTTCTCGGCCCCACCCGGATCGAGTATGCACGGATGATATCGATAGTCAGTTATGTCGCCCGCACACTTGAGAAAATGATGTCTAGAGACATCTCGCCAAATTAGCATCCTTCTTTTTCTCCCCCTAATCAATGAAATCAAATAGCCAAATCGAAGAGCCCGAAATAATGGAACCCGACGATCAGGTCGAGGTGATCGACGCCGAGGATACGTCGTCGGTCGAAGATTTCATTAAGGAGCTCGAGGCCAAGGAGAAGGATCTCCATATCACCGCCGATTACCAGATCGAGATCGCCGACGGTGATCTCGACGAGGCTGGCGTTCCCGCGTTTGTTCCGCAGGAATTGATGCCGGCGGTCCGAACGGGCGTATCGTCGACCGCTCCAGACGGCAAAATGAAAACCCGTGTTTTCGAGCTCCAAAAAGAGGTCGATTCGCTAAAAGAAAAACTTGCGAGCCTGCGAATTGAGCGTAATGACGTTCAGGAAAAAAGCGACCGGCGACTCAAAGACTTTGAAAGCTATAAGTACCGAATGGACCGCGAACGCCGCGGCTCCTTCATCACGCAGATCGGCAGTCTAGCCAAACAATTGCTTCCGGTGCTCGACAACCTCGACCGGGCCCTTGACTCGATAAAGGACGTACCCGAGAAAAAACGCAACGAATTCAAACAGTTTTTCGACGGCATCGCTCTTGTCAATCAGCAGATCAACGAGGTGCTGGCAGGAATGGGCGTTCAGCCGATTACAACCAGCGGCGAAACATTTGACCCAAACTTTCATGAGGCGGTTTCGACAGACGAAGAGTCCGATCTGCCGCCCAATACCATCTCTGCCGAAATGCTGCGAGGCTATCGCATCGGCAACATGGTAATTCGCCACTCGATGGTCCGAGTTACACCCACGCCGACTCCTTCCAAAAAGTCCGACCAGGAAGATGTGAAAAATGGATCGGAAGAAAGCAGCCCCACCGCTGATGTCTCCGAACCTGCCGACTTCCCCATTGAAGACCCACCCTCCGATGCCGGCCAGGCATAACCCCAACCCCGACACGACAAGGAACTCAAATATATGAGCAAAGTAATTGGCATCGACCTAGGCACGACTAACTGCTGCGTTTCCGTCCTCGAAGGCGGGACTGTGCAGATCATTTCAAACAAAGAAGGCGGCCGCACAACGCCGTCCGTCGTCGGTTTTACCGATAAGGACGAACGTCTCGTCGGCCAGATCGCAAAACGGCAGGCCGTGACTAACGCGGCGAATACGCTCTACGCCGTCAAGCGTCTGATCGGCCGGAAATTCGAATCTCCCGAGGTCGAAAAGATGCGCGAGACTGTCCCGTTCGAGATCGTAAAGGCTCCAAACGGCGACGCACACATCCGAGTCCTTGACCGTATTTACAGCCCGCCGGAAATTTCCGCGATCGTGTTGCAGCGGCTGAAGCTTGCCGCCGAAGAATTTCTCGGCGACAAGATCACCGAAGCGATCATTACCGTTCCCGCGTACTTTGACGATATGCAGCGTCAGGCGACTCGTGACGCAGGAAAGATCGCCGGCCTCGAGGTCGAACGTATTATTAATGAGCCGACAGCGGCCGCACTCGCCTATGGTTTTGGCAAGAGCAAGACCGAGAAAGTCGCCGTTTATGACCTTGGCGGCGGCACATTCGATATCTCGATCCTCGAGATAAACGACGGCGTTTTCGAGGTTTTATCAACATCGGGCAACACGTTCCTCGGCGGCGAGGACTTTGACCAGCGGATCATGGACTGGCTTGTCGAAGGTTTTGTGACCGAGCATAACATCAACCTAAAAGGCGACAAGCTCGCTCTGCAGCGTCTCAAAGAAGCGGCCGAACGTGCAAAATGCGAGCTGTCTAGCGTTCCGGAAACGACCATCAGCCTGCCTTTCATCGCAGCCGATGCTTCGGGGCCGAAGCACATCAACGCAACCCTTTCCCGCGAAAAATTTGAGGAGTTGGTTGCCGACCTCGTTGAAGCGTCGGTGGAACCGTGTCAAAAAGCGTTGTGGGATGCAAAGCTGCAGCCTAGCGACATTGATAAAATCATCCTCGTCGGCGGCCAGACGCGTTCGCCGATAATCACCAAGACCGTGACCGAAGTTTTCGGCAAAGAGCCGTCGGCCGAGATCAACCCTGACGAAGTTGTCGCCATGGGTGCTGCGATCCAGGGCGGCGTTTTGACGGGCGACGTAAAGGATATTGTCCTTCTCGACGTGTTGCCGCTCAGCCTTGGCCTTGAAACTCGCGGCGGACTTTTTGTCAAATTAATTTCACGCAACTCGACCATTCCGCTCAAAAATACTATGACGTTTACGACCGTCGTCGATAATCAGCAATCGGTCGAGATCCATATTCTACAGGGGGAACGCGAGATCGCATCAGCGAACCGCAGTCTTGCAAAATTTGAGCTTGTCGGAATTCCGCCGGCGCCTCGCGGCGTGCCGCAGGTCGATGTCTCATTCGAGATCGACGCCAACGGCATCGTCAGCGTTTCGGCTAAGGACAAGATGACCGGGCTCGAACAGGCTCTGCAAATTACGCCGTCATCGGGCCTAACGCCAGACGAGATCGAGCGGCTCATCATCGATGCCGAAACCTCGATCGAAAAAGACCGTGGAGTAAAAGACCTGATCGTCGAACGCAACCGCCTGGAAACGCTTATCCGAAATGCCCGCCGCGCAATGGTGGAGGTCGGCAAAACCTTTGACCTCGAAGAGCAGCAGGCGATCAACGGCGTGCTTAACGATGCCGAAGCGAAACTGGTATCGGACAGCATCGAAGAGATAAAGATCCAGCTCGGCCAGGTCGAAAGCGCGGCGAATCGGATCACTGCGGCGATGCTTGCGATGGCTTAAAATTATACGTTTTGGATCCTGGATTCCGGTCATCGCCGTTCGCGGTTTTGACCGGATCTTTTTTGTTTTTTTCCCCCCAAAAAACGTTTCACAAAATGTGGCACGTGCCACATTTAGGATGATGCCTTGCGTCGTGATCAAGTAAAATAAGGGTTTTTGGACGCATATTGGCGGCACCGCGC
>JBKJJR010000296.1:0-3716 GCA_046597835.1 Pyrinomonadaceae bacterium | reverse complement strand
TTCTTTACCGATGCCAGACTAGCGGAATGGGCTAATTTGTCGGGTAATATTGGTTACACATATACCACCAATCCTAAAATTAACGACGTTACGTTACTTGACCGTCCGGACGAACTTTTGGCATCGATCGGAGCGGATTTCCCGGTGAACAAGTATTTGCAATACATTGCTGAGTTCAGGGCCCTGAAATATATTGGCGGTCGAACTCCAAATGCTTTTGAGCGTGATCCCATTGATGCACTGGTGGGTATCAGAGTGTTCCCGAGGCGTTGGTGGGGCTTTGGTGCTGCTTATCGCGCCAATCTTAATCAACAGAACGGAAACAGTTTTGATGAAGATTCTCACACATCTACGATAAACGTCGGTGGGACCCCCGTAACGACCACCTTTACCGGTGCGCCTCCAGGATTTCAAACCTCGACGGGCATAAGCGGCTTTATAGGCCAGGTTTGGGTTGGACGCCGCGAACCAAGACAGGGGCCGATCACGAATCTGGCAGCCAATGTCGATGCAGTGAGTTTGAGCACGACGGTGATCACGCTGCCCTGCGCGCCCGGAAAGAGACCCCGCGCTGGCGGCACGTGTGACGATAACAGAACCATTAGTGTCGCCACACGGGCAAGCGATCCTGAAAATGACGTGCTGACCTATAATTACACCGTTTCTGGCGGACGAATTGTTGGACAGGGCGCAAATGTGCAGTGGGATATGAGCGGTGTTACGCCGGGAACATATACGATCACGACAGGCGTCAACGACGGCTGCGGAGTTTGCGGCAAGACGGATACACAGACGATCACGGTTAAGGAATGCGATTGCGAAGAGATCTGCTCCTGCCCGACGCTTAGTGTGGACGGACCGTCAGGCCTGACTGCCCCGGGACAGTCGATGACGTTTACCGCGTCGGTTAGCGGCGGCGATGTCACTTATAACTGGTCAGTTTCATCTGGAACGATCTCGTCCGGACAGGGAACCTCGAGCATAACGGTAGATACTACCGGGCTGGCTCCGGGTACCAATGTCACAGCTACGGTTGACCTCGTCGGTGTCGCACCAGGTTGCGGTTGCACTACGAGTGCATCGGCTACCGGCAGCCTTCAGGCTGAAGTGAGACCGATCGATGTCGATGAATTTGGAGCACTGAAAGATGATGACGTCAAGGCCCGTGTTGACAACTTCTTCTTGCAGTTGAATCAAAACCCGAATGCTCAGGGCTACATCATCAACTACGGAACACCGGCTCAGATCAAAGCTCGCAGAGCTCAGATCATGAGAGCGATCAACCGTCCCGGAACAGGGCACGACGCAAGCCGTGTGACGTTCATCGACGGACCTGACACTGGCGAAGGCATCAAGACCAAGTTCTCGATTGTCCCGCCGGGAGCAATGCCTCCGGCTCCATAACCTATAAGCTTTGCCGCCCGTAAGGGCGGCAAACATTTCAAAGCGGTCGAGGCGATCATCACTGGCCTCGACCGCTTTTTCGTTTTTTTATTGAGTTTGCTAAGGTGTTCTGTTATCATTAGCATTTGTTACTCATCATGCGGCATCTACCGCCGTCAGAAATGCGCTTCACGCGCGAACTCAAAGCTGATTTTTATCATCTGACCTACTTAGAGACGTTTGATCGCATCCGATCGATCGCGGTTTCATTTCTTATTCACTAGAATTAGGGTTTATAAAATATGTTAAAGATAACGAAAGGTAAGCAAGTCATTTCGATCATTTTCGTTCTGACGTTCATACACGCTACATTTTTTGCTTTAACGGCTCGCGGCGGCGAAATAGTTGAGCCGGAGAAATTCAATGACTGGGAAATTGTCGGGCCGAGCGGCGGCGATGTCCGCGTTATCGCTATTGATCCAAAAGATAAGAACCGTATTTATATAAGCACGCTCGACGGGCAGATTCATACCTCGGGCGATGGCGGGCATTCTTGGAAGCTGCTTGTAAATCTTAATCAGCCCGAATTGGTTCTCGACCAGCTCTTTGTAGATTCGCAGAATTCAAGCATTATTTACGCTTCCGGCCATCGTCATAAGGCTCCGGGCGGGTTTTTCAGATCGATCGACGGCGGAGCGACGTGGAAGAAGTCCAAGGAGTTAGAAAAAGAATCGATCCATTCGATGACGCAGTCGGTGTCTGACCCGAAAGTTCTTCTGGCCGGAACTACGGCAGGGGTGTGGATCTCAAATAATTCGGGAGCCGATTGGGAAAAGATATCGTCATCGACCATGCCTATAAATATCGACTCGCTCGCGATGGATCCGCGGAATAACAGCACAATGTACGCCGGAACATGGTGGAGGGCTTACAAATCAACCGATACGGGAAAGAATTGGCGGTTGATAAAAGATGGAATGATCGACGATTCGGACGTTTTTGCAATAAACCTCGACCCGCGAAATCCGGACCACGTAATTGCGTCCGCATGCAGCGGTATCTACGAATCGAAAAATGCCGGGGAAAAATGGGCCAAGATACAAGGCATTCCATCGCAATCGCGTCGGACGCGTGACATAATGCAGCATCCAAGTTTGCCAGGCGTCGTTTTTGCGGCCACTACCGAAGGCTTTTGGATGAGTTCGAACGGCGGCACTACATGGTCATTGACGACGCAGCGGAACCTCGAAATAAACTCGATCGCCGTACATCCGGACGAGCCGAACCGCGTATTCATCGGGACAAACAACTACGGCGTTATGGTCTCGAATGACGGCGGACGCAACTTTGCTCAAACAAACAACAGTTTTACGAGCCGATTCACCTATTCGATCACGCCCGATATTGCTCAGCCAAACCGGCTATATGCCCTTACTCATAATGTGGCGACGGGCGGCGGCTTTTTCTTTACGAGCAGCGACAACGGCCGGACTTGGACCCAGGCAAGAAATCTCGACGTCGGACGGGTTACGCCGTTTGTCGTGCGGCAAAATAAGGAAAATCCCAACCTCATGTATCTTGGAACAAATGTAGGACTCTTTAGTTCGATCGACCGCGGCGACGTTTGGACACAGGTGACGCCTCCCAAACTTCCGGCAAAAAAGACGGCTAAGTCTGTGGCCAAAAAGCCGGTAAAGAAGGCACCGGTTAAAGCTGCTGCGGCAACTGCCGCAGGGCCCGTCACACCTTCCTTGCTTCCGGCATTAACGGACAAGGTCAAAATTATTGAACTTTTGCCGGACGGCAAAGGCTTGCTTGCCGGTACGGACAAGGGGTTGTATAAAAGCACTGATATTACTAAAGGTTGGGAGAAATTGTCCTTTGCTCCGGGTATGGACGAAAACGTTTTTGCGATACATTTCACCGAGAAAAGGCCGGACACTCTTTGGGTTGGCACTGCGCGGTCCGGTGTGATCGTCTCACACGATGGCGGCAAAACCTGGGCACGCACGGGCGGCGCCATTGACGATGTGCCTGTCAGTACGATAACTTCCGATCCAAAACGCCCCGATTATATTTATGTAGGGACATCGCAAACATTTTACCAAAGCCGCGACGACGGGCAGACCTGGACTCGCCGGGGCGGTAATCTTCCGCTGGGTAATTTTACAAGCATTTTGATCAATCCGAATGATACCGACGAGATCCTTCTTTCAAGTGCACTCGACACGGACGGCGGCATATTTATTTCGACCGACGCGGGCAACAAATGGAAGCGTGTCGATTCGAAAGATCTGAAACTCGCAAGCCGCCGATTCTGGTCGATGTCGTTC
>JBKJJR010000262.1:0-3310 GCA_046597835.1 Pyrinomonadaceae bacterium | reverse complement strand
GCGGCGGATCGAATCGACGGTCAAAGGGTGGCGAAACGGGAAAAACCTCGCTGAAAGCGTCTTGTCCTCGCGCATAAGGCCAAGCAGAATGTGCTCGGGCGCGATCACCTGGGAACCATATTGGAGCGCCTCGTAACGGGCAAAAAAGATGACCCGACGAGACCTCTCAGTGTAGCGTTCAAACATAGGACTTCACTTCCGGCTTTTCGTAGACAGGAATATTATAACGAAAAACAGGTTGGCGGCAACGATTATTTCAAATTTCAGTTCTTACGAGCTTGGGTAGAATACAGTGGCAAAGCCGCGTGAAATCCACAATATGATCAATAATTTATAGCTAACACGAACAAAAAAGCGTGCGGTCTAATTTACCGACCCGGAATGGGTTTCGATATTGAGATTTTCGTCACGTTCGATCTCACGCACGATTGGCCCGTCGTTATTCGTAATACTACGGAGGATCTTGCCCGCCGGAGCCAGTTCGACGCGCGATGTAAGAATGCGGGCAACGCGGCCCGGCAGGAATTTCGGAGCGATATTTGCGATGGAATCTGCCAATGCAACAATGTCGCCGCCGCCCGACCAATGCCGGCGAACGACCGATGCGTCAGAGCGGTGAACAAGCCGCAACAGGACCAACGCCACGACGTAAAGGTCGTCAACCTGTCCGATGAAAGGAAAAACATCCGGAATAAAATCGAGCGGCGAGATCACGTAAACGATCGCCGCCGCAAACAAAGCCTTTTCGGCCGCCGGAACGCGAGAGTCTTTGAGCAGACGCCCCATGAGCATCACCATATTCGGCAGGAACATTATGAAGCTGCGCAGACGGCCTTTCATCTCGCTCTTTTCACGTCGCCTGAGTTTGTTTTCTTGCTTATCGAGTTTGTCCATGTTTCACCGTATGTTTTGAGTTTAAAAACAACCGATGCTTTGTGCAAGTTTCGCGCCCGTTAGTTGTATGTTAAATTGAAACGGCGACGATGAGCATTCTACAGAAAATCCGCGAACGTGCTGCCGCCGATCCGCAGCATATAATCCTGCCTGAGGGCGAAGATATCCGTACTGTGCAGGCGGCCGCTATTTGCGCAAATGAGCGCATTGCAAAAATAACAATTATCGGCAACGAAGAAAAGGTTCGGTCATTGGCGTCCGAGGCCGGTACTAATCTCAACGGCGTTGAGATACTTAACCATCGCAAAGCGCACGATTTTGGAAAACTAGCGACTCTTTATCACCAGATGCGGCACGCCAAAGGCGTCACGCTCGAGGAAGCCGAGCAGACCGTAAAAGACCCGTTGTATTTTGGCAACCTGATGGTGCGCGAGGGCAAGGCAGACGGCTCGGTCGCGGGCGCGACAAATACGACTGCTCACACGGTCGCTGCCGCGCTTCGATGTATAGGTGTGCGGCAGGGAATGAAGACAGTTTCGAGTTTTTTCCTGATGGTCGTGCCTGATAAGCAGTTTGGGGCTAATGGTGCGATGATCTATGCCGATTGCGGCGTCGTAATCGATCCGGATGTCGGCGAGCTTGCCGAGATCGCTATCGCCTCTGCAGATTCATGCTGGGCGCTTTTGCAGGTCGAGCCGCGTGTCGCGATGCTCTCATTCTCGACGAAGGGAAGTGCAAAACATCAACTCATCGAAAAGGTCGTCGAAGCGACAAAGACCGTCCGTGCCCGAATGCCCGACCTAGCGATTGACGGCGAACTCCAAGCCGACGCCGCCTTAGTTAAATCCGTCGGCGAGTCAAAAGCCCCCGGCTCACCCGTCGCCGGCCGTGCGAACGTCCTCATTTTCCCGGATCTTAACGCCGGAAACATCGCCTACAAACTAACCGAACGCCTCACCGGCGGCACCGCCATCGGCCCCATCCTCCAAGGCCTCGACCGCCCCTGCAACGACCTCTCGCGCGGCTGTAGTGCCGAGGACATTGTCGATGCCGTCGCCATCACCGCCGTTCAATCACAGGCAAGAAAGAAAGTTTGATGAGCGCGGCCTTTGCCTCACAGTTTTGACTTTACCGGCTCTTTTTCTTTTGCTTTACGGCGAAGATATTCAGCTTCGGTCATGATCCGCACCATACCCGCTTTACTACTGGCGCGATCGGCATCGCTTTCATCTTCGGGATTATAAACGACGTCATAGCTTATCCGAAGACCCGGCAGCGTCCACGAAGGCTGATTATAACTGAAAGCATTGCCGACATCAGGCTTGAAAGTCTTAGGCGCGATGCTGGTTGGTTTTCCATATTTTGCTATGAGGTCTTTCGTGACAGCATTCATAGCATTGCGGCCGTTGGTAAACAGCGAAACGCCGTCCAGCATTCCGTTATGAACCGTAACGTATGCGGTACAACTTTTAACCCACGATGGGCAATTACTGGCTGTCAGTGTCACGTTCTTTACATCGGCAACGGCCAGGTCTCCGGTTTCAAGCTCTTTTGCGAGAGCGCTCACCAGATCACTGAACGCCGGAAAGCAATTTTGTTTCAACGGACCAGGCAGCAAGAACGGGCAGTCCCCCAACCGCAGCGGCTCGCCAAATCTCATGCCGAGAATGTTTATGTCAACTTTTGCCGCCAGAGCCTTCGCGATCGATGTATCAGCCGCTCCAGGGTTTATGGATGTTGAAGCGTTGCCTGCGGGTGGCTTGCCCGTTGCCGGGTCTTTGCATGAACTTAGCTGAGTTGCGATATCGGAATGGAGCTGCGATCTGAAAAAAGAAATAGTAGGGACATTTGTAGGACGATCGAGATACTCGACATGGCAAAAGTTATCAAGATCGTGCGTTCTCTCGCCCCGTTGATCGCTGTCGCGCCGGCAGTATCTAACGACCACTCGTTCCGTCGTTTTGTCTCTATTGCATATGTATTCAACGCCATTCTTGAATGTCGGCACCTGAGCCATCACGCCGACCGAGCTTATAAAAATAACCGCAACTACAGGAAAGACTTTGCGTATCAAAACTTTTGTGGTCATTCCAACCCTCCTGAACCGGTTTTATATGCCTATTTTATATCGCAATCCGGCGTTGTTGGCAAAGTGACGGGCTTTACGGGTATAGATCTCCCTCGCCCGGCGGCCTCGTTTTCCATCGGCGGTGGATCCAGATCCATTGCTCGGGGTACACCCGAATGATGCGTTCGGTCGCGGCTACAAAGAGAGCGGTGATCTCCTCTATATCCCGTTTTCGATCTCCTGAGTTTACCGGTTCGATGAACTCATCGTGAGCCATAAAATACTTGCCTCGCGTCTCGTCCCAGATCGCAAACGCCGGCAAGATCACTGCATTGGTTCGGATCGACA
>JBKJJR010000349.1:0-4618 GCA_046597835.1 Pyrinomonadaceae bacterium | reverse complement strand
CTCGGAAAACGGGGCAAAGCTCAAAGCGGTGATGAAGGAAATAAAACTCTAAGATGGAATTTGACGATCTAAAACGTCCAGGCGGCACCGACGGAGGCATCATCGAGTTTGTTATCGGGCTTGCGATGACTATCTCCGGTGCGTACATGCTCATTAGCCGCGTTGTCGTCGCGAGCGGTTTTTGGAATTGGGGTGGTTACAATTCGTTCGGCCTGTCGCTGGTCCCGCTCATTTTCGGTATCGCTTTTGTCTTTTTCAACGGCAGATCCGTCATGGGCTGGATACTTATTTTTGTGAGTATCATCTTTATCGGTTCGGGAATATTGATGAACCTGCAAATATATTTCCAGCCGACAAGCCTTTTTAACACTGTGATAATGCTGATCTTGTTTGCCGGCGGCATAGGCTTGATCGCCAGAGCTGTTGTATCGAAATAAGTGGTTGGGAGAATTTTGTGCGCTTACGGATCGAAATAGAACAATTATTCGGGAAATTAGAATTTACGCCTGAGGATCGAGAGGTCTATGAGAGTTTTAAGACCGGGCTCCGTCGCGGCGAGATACGTTCGGCTGAAAAAGGTGCGGACGGTGTTTGGCGGGCGAATTCTTGGGTGAAGCAGGGAATTTTGCTTGGGTTTCGGATGGGAAATATGGTCGAGATGTCGAAACCGACCGAGACTCTGCAATTTTTTGACAAAGATACATTTCCGCTCCGTCCGATGACGCTCAAAGACGGTGTGCGTATTGTGATGGGCGGTTCAGCGATCCGTGACGGCAGCTACGTCGCGCCGAGTGTCGTCGTTGTTCCGCCTGCATACATCAATGTCGGAGCTTATGTCGATGAAGGGACGATGGTTGATTCCCACGCTCTTGTTGGTTCGTGCGCACAGATAGGTAAACGCGTTCACCTTTCGGCGGCGGCACAGATCGGCGGCGTGCTTGAGCCTGTCGGCGCCGTTCCGGTAATTATCGAGGACGATGTTCTCGTGGGCGGTAACACCGGTGTTTACGAGGGCACCATCGTCCGCGAAGGTGCCGTTTTGGCATCCGGCGTTATACTGACACGCTCGACGCCGGTATTTGATCTGCCTAATGGCTGCGTCATAAAATCCGATGGTGATAAGCCGCTCGAAATTCCCGCGGGCGCGGTCGTTGTGCAGGGTTCACGGGCAATCACCAGCGGGTTTGGTAAAGACAACGGCCTTTCGATATATTGCCCGATAATCGTCAAATACCGCGACGAAAAGACTGATGCGTCCACTAGGTTGGAAGATTATCTTCGGTAGATTTAAACGCAGAGAACGCTGAGGCCGCAGAGTTTTTAAAAAGAATGAATGAACAAGGATCGAGTAGTTGGCTGACCCAACGTGCACATCAAACGATGATCGAAAACGGTTTCGAGCCGGAGTTTCCGGCTGGTGTTTTGGATCAGCTAAACCATATAAAGAATGCCCGTGAGCCGGCGGCCGATGCTTCGGTCAAAGATTTGCGTTCGCTGCTTTGGTCGTCGATAGATAATGCAAGTTCGCGCGATCTCGATCAGATCGAGTGGGCCGAAAGTTTGCCGAATGGCGATATTCGTGTACTGGTCGGCATATCAGATGTTGACGCGCTTATCTTGAAAGGTTCGCCGATAGACAAGCATGCTGAGCAAAACACGGTCACGGTTTACACGGAAAGCAAGATCTTTCCGATGCTTCCGGTGGAACTTTCGACCGATATGACCTCGCTCAACGAAGGCATGGATCGGCTTGCCATCGTTGCTGATATGACGGTCAAGGAAAACGGCGATGTGCCGCAGAGCACGTTTTACCGGGCGTTGGTTTGCAATCAAGCGAAATTTTCGTACGAGGATATTGGAGAATGGCTGGATCACGGCGGCGAAATGCCGGGAGTTTTGCAAGAGATAGCGGGTTTGAAGGAACAGATCGAGCTTCAACGTGATGCCGCAGTGCGGTTGCGAACTTATCGGCAGTCGAAAGGAGCGCTCGAATTCGAATCTATCGAATCTTCAGCCGTCGTTGAGAACGGCGAGATCAAAGGCCTTGTCTCTGTCCGGTCAAATTCTGCACGCAAGCTGATCGAGAATTTTATGGTCGCGGCAAATGTCGAAATGGCCGAGTTTCTCGAAGCTCACGGTTCGATCTCGCTTCGACGAGTTGTCAAAACACCGGAGCGATGGGATGGTATAGTGCGGATTGCCGCCGAGTACGGCGAACATTTGCCTGAACAACCTGATCAGCCTTCGCTGGCAGCCTTTCTCGAAAAACGGCGTGCGGCCGACCCCGAACATTTTCCCGATCTTTCGCTTTCCATAGTAAAACTTATCGGCAGCGGCGAATATGTTGTCGAGCGACCCGGCGAGGACACGGGTGGGCATTTTGGATTGGCGGTTCGCGACTATGCTCATTCGACGGCTCCGAATCGTCGATTTACTGACATTGTTGTTCAGAGACTGGTAAAGGCGGTCATTTCAAATCAGCCGTCCCCTTATTCCGCCGATGAACTTGAAGCCATCGCCACGCACTGCAATGATCAGGAACGTGCAGCCCGCAAGGTGGAGCGAAAGATGCGAAAGGTGGTAGCGGCCACCGTGATGCAGCGGCACATCGGCGAAGATTTTGATGCTATCGTTACAGGCGTCACGCCGAGCGGAACTTTCGCACGCATTTTGCGGCCGCCGGTGGACGGACGCATCGAACAGGGCGAACGCGGGTTGAATGTTGGTGAAAAAGTAAACGTGCGACTGCTCTCGGCCGATCCGCGAAGCGGCTTTATCGATTTTGCGGCCCACCGCTGAGTTGCAGAGGTCCGCACGTTAGTAAGGGCGGAACACTCAACGTTGAATGTATCGCCCTTACTTACGGGCTTGCGCAGCCGTTAAGACAGGCCTGAGTTTAATCTCATTGCCAAATTGGCTAAGATAGAGATAGAGGTAAACACATGGCCGAAAACGAACCAGAAAAAGAACATAAACCCGGTATAAAAGACAGCATTACCGGTTTTGGACAAAAGATAATTGGCGAGATCGAGTCGCTTGCCGGTGTGATAAACGCGGACCCGCTGGCACAGGCCGAGGGCGAATTTAATGTCGAGGTTGGGACGGTTCGCGAGGATCTTGAAGAGAGTGGGATAAAAGAAGAAAAAGACCAATGATGCCGGCACAGTCAATGGAGAATTTTGTATTGCCGCGACGGATGCAGGGTTTGCAGCCGACGCTGATACGGCAGTTTTTTGAGCGGGCATTGCCGGACAGTATCAATTTCGGGCTCGGCGAACCTGACTTGCCGACACCGCAGTTTATGCGTGACGAAGCTGCGCGCATCACCCGCGACGAGCAGAACGGCTACACATCACATCCCGGAATTCCTGCGCTGCGTGACAAGATCGCTGAACAATATCCGCATCTCAATTTGCCGCGAACCGGCATAGTTGTGACCTGCGGTTCGCAGGAAGCGATGACGGCGGCGCTGATGTGCACTGTTGACGAAGGCGATGAGGTGCTTGTGCCTGATCCGAGCTTTCCGGCATACGACGCTTGCGTGCGGATCGCGCAAGGGAAACCGGTTTATTATCGTCTGCCCGCCGATAAAGAATTTGCATTTGATATTTCAAATTTCAGATCTCAAATTACGGAGAGAACAAAGGTAGCCGTTGTTATCTCGCCGTCCAATCCCACCGGTAAAATATTGACGCCGGAAGATCTAAAACAGATCGCCGACGCATTGAAAGGCACTGGCATTTATCTTATTTCGGACGAGATTTACAGCGATTTGTATTTCGGCGAACGTCCGCATTCGGCGTCGGAGTATTACGATAAAACTATTATCGTTAGTGGTTTATCAAAATCGCTATCAATGACCGGCTGGCGGCTGGGTTGGGCAGCGAGCTCGCAGGCCGACATTATGAACGCGATTCAGGTGCTACATGGATTCTTGACGGTTTGTACATCGACCATCACGCAAAAGGCATCTTTACTCGGATGGACGCCGGAAGCCGAAACCGCCAAACAAAATGCCCGCGACGTTTACAGCAAACGCGGCAAATTTGTGGTCGATCTCTTTGAGAAAGAAATGGGCCTGCACGCAACATCGCCGGAAGGTGCGTTCTACACGATGCTAGACGTGCGTTCTTTCGGCGACGATATCGAGATCGCTGAAAAGTGCCTGCAAAACCGCGTGGTGACGGTTCCGGGCGTTGCGTTTGGCGACGAGGCAAAAGGGTTTTTAAGAATTTCGTTTTGCAACACCGAAGAGAAGATGATCGAAGGTGTGCGACGAATAAAAAAAGCTCTGAAAGTGTAAATGAGAAAAGTAGAAAAGTGAAAAAGTACAGAGTAGGAATTTTAGGTGCGACCGGAACGGTTGGGCAGCGGTTTGCGCAGCTTTTGGAAGGGCATCCGCAATTTCAGATCACCGCGATGGCTGCGTCGGACCGTTCGGCCGGAAAGCCGTATTCGGAAGCGTGCGCTTGGAAATTGGCTGGGTCGATTCCTGAATCGGTCCGTGACATTGTTGTGTCGCCGATCGAGCCGCCGTTGGATTGCGATCTCGTGTTCTCTAGTTTGCCGTCGAGCGTTGCACGTGAGACGGAAGAGGCGTTTGCACGCGCGGGTTATC
>JBKJJR010000230.1:0-6419 GCA_046597835.1 Pyrinomonadaceae bacterium | reverse complement strand
CCAAAGAGAACAATGATGCGGTTCGCTTCTTCTAGATTGCGTTCGATGCGAAGTTTGAGCAGCTCGGGCGACATTGCGTCTGCAACGCGAATGCCCCGACGGCCTGCTTTGTCCTCATAAGCAGGGCCGATCCCACGTAGCGTCGTTCCGATCTTTTCATTGCCGAGCCGCTCTTCCGATGTGTGATCCAAAGCGCGGTGATACGGCATTATCAAATGCGCGCGGCTCGAAACTTTTAGACGTTCGGGCGTTACAGTTATTCCCTTTTCGCGTATCTGATCGACCTCTTCAAAAAAAGCCTTTGGGTCGATGACCATGCCATTGCCCAGCACGCACGTTTTGTCCTGATGGATAATGCCGGACGGCAGAAGCCGCAAAACAAATGCCTTATCACCGACATAGACGCTGTGTCCCGCATTATGCCCACCCTGATAACGCGACACAATATCAAACCGGTCCGCAAGCAGATCGACCACCTTTCCTTTACCTTCATCGCCCCATTGGGCGCCAATAATTACTATGATCATGGGTTATTTTTAGTTTTGAAGTGTCCAATTGTATAACTCAACGTAATTTAGGGCTGCGTTTTCCCACGAGTTATCGACCGCCATTCCGTTGCCTTGGATCTTCGCCCATGTCGCTTTGTCTTCGTACGCGAAGCGCGCTTCATAGATCTTTTCGAGCAGTTTGTCAGCACTGAATTCCTTAAATTTAAAACCGTTTCCAGTCCCGCGGACTGCATCGAAATTTTCAACGGTATCATCCAACCCCCCAACTGCGCGAACTATCGGCACAGTCCCGTATCTTAACGAATACATTTGGTTTAATCCGCACGGCTCAAACTTCGACGGCATCAAGAACATATCCGCGCCGGCTTCGATCAAATGAGCTAGACTTTCATTATAACCGATGTAAACACCGACACGCGAAGGTGCATAATCCCGCAACGCTTGCAGAAACTGTTCCGAATCCTTTTCACCCGACCCAAGCGCAATAAAGAATCCGCCCGACGCCAAAATATCACCCGCTCCCTGTCTTATTAACTCAACACCTTTTTGGGATGTAAGGCGAGTAACACTCGCAAAAATAGGACGCTCCATCTCAAGCGGCAATTGGAACTGTTCGAGCAGTGCCCGTTTGCATTCACGTTTTCCCGCTAGATCGTCTTGCGAAAAATGCGCCGGCAATTCTGTGTCGGTTTGCGGATCCCAGATCTCGTAGTCAACGCCGTTCGTAATGCCGATCAAACGGTTCGCCCGCTGCCGTGTCAGCCAATCAAGGCCATAACCAAATTCCGCCGTTTGAATCTCGCGAGCGTACCGCTTTGAAACCGATGAAAGAGTGTCAGAGACTTCAAGTCCCGCCTTCATTGCTGATGCATAACCGTTGAAACTAAAGGCACTTCGGGCAAAGTCCGAAGTAAAGCCCAAGGCAGGCAGCTCACTCATGCCAAAGCCGCCCTGATAGGCCATGTTATGAATCGAAAACACTGTTCGCGTCTTGTGCCAATACTCCTCATGGCGTCGTCGCGAGGCGAATTCGACAGCGGCAAATCCGCAATGCCAATCGTTCAAATGAATTATGTCTGGTGCCCGTCCAATACGCTGCAATAACGCCAGTGCCGCGTGGTTAAAAAAAGCAAATCGCTCGTAGTCCTCGGTATAACCGTAGATCGAATCACGATGAAAAAATGACGGAGCGTCGATCAAAAATGTAGGCGAACCATTTGCCTCGCTGTAAAATGCCTTAGCATGAAATGGCTGCCCGCGCCATGTCACCCACAAATCGTCAACAGCCGTTTGCCAAAGATATTCACCCTTTGTCTGCCAGTAGCAGGGCGTGATAAGCAGAGCGTCGATCCCGACCTGCTTCAACGCCTTTGGCAGAGCTCCGGCAACATCCGCCAACCCGCCAGTTTTGGAATATGGAACTGCCTCGGCAGAAATTACGGCCACTCTCATAAGTCACAAATGCAGAATGTAAAATGCACAATGCACAATGAAGAAAAACGGCCTTCATTATGCATTGTGCATTGTGAGCTTTGCATTGACTAAGTTTGCATAGACGCCAGAAATTCGGCGTTCGTTTTGGTTTTGCTGAGACGTTCCAAAACAACTTCCATTTGCTCGACAGGCGACAGCGGGTTAAGAACACGCCGCATGACCCAGATTCGATTGAGGTTTTCCTTGTCGATCAGGAGTTCTTCCTTTCGTGTACCCGAACGCTGCAGGTCGATCGCCGGGAACAGACGCTTGTCGGAAAGTTTCCGGTCGAGATGAATTTCCGAGTTACCGGTTCCCTTAAATTCTTCAAAGATAACGTCGTCCATTCGCGAGCCCGTGTCGATCAGAGCGGTGGCGATGATCGTGAGACTGCCACCTTCTTCAATATTGCGCGCGGCTCCGAAAAATCGTTTTGGACGCTGAAGAGCATTCGAATCAATGCCGCCCGACAGAATTTTTCCAGATGGCGGAACAACCGCGTTGTGTGCACGGGCGAGACGCGTGATCGAATCGAGCAGGATAACGACGTCGCGTTTATGCTCGACCAGGCGTTTCGCCTTTTCGATCACCATATCTGCGACTTGAACATGACGCGTCGGCGGCTCATCAAATGTCGAGCTGATGACCTCGCCCCTGACGCTTCGCTGCATGTCTGTAACTTCTTCCGGACGTTCGTCTATCAGCAAAACTATCAGCGTAACTTCCGGATGATTTTCGGTGACCGAATTCGCGATGGTCTGTAAGAGCATCGTTTTGCCGGTGCGCGGCGGAGCCACGATCAAAGCACGCTGGCCTTTGCCGATCGGCGTGACGAGATCGATCACCCGCGCAGATATCTTGTCGGGGTCGGTTACGATCTCCATACTGAGCTGCTCGTCCGGATAAAGCGGCGTCAGGTTGTCAAAGAATATTTTTTCGCGGGACTGTTCAGGAGCCTCGAAATTGATCGCCTCGACCTTGATAAGAGCAAAATATCGCTCGCCTTCTTTTGGCGGACGGATCTGGCCCGAAACAGTGTCGCCGGTGCGAAGATCGAATTTGCGGATCTGCGATGGGCTTACATAAATATCGTCCGGCCCGGGCAGATAGTTGTATTCAGGTGCCCGCAAGAATCCAAATCCGTCCGGCAGAGTTTCGAGTACACCTTCGGAAAAGATGAGGCCGCTTTTCTCGGTCTGAGCGGCGAGAAGTTTGAAGATCAACTCCTGCTTTCTCAGGCCGGTCGCTCCCTCGATGCCCATTTCCTTGGCGATATGCGTCAGCTCGCTGATCGACATATCCTTTAATCCGGCAAGATTCAGGATACCATCGTCATTTCTGCCATTTGAAGGTGCTCTTTTTATCTCGGGTTTTTCAGACATTTCGCCGTTCGACGAATCGTTAGATGAATCGGTAGATGAATCGTTAGTTGAGTCATCAGTTGATTCAATAGTAGAGTCATTAACTGACTCTTCAGCCGTGGAAATGTCCGGTTCGTCCGTATCCTTAACCACGCGCGGTTTGCGGGTCTGTGAAGATTTTGTTGCCATGTTAGTCAAATAATATTGAAGCTAAAAACGATAAGCTTTTAATTTTAGGGTCTGTCACTTTTTTCTCGCGCTCAGATGTCGAAATAAACGAGAATAAAACTTGAAAGGGCGGAGAAAATCGTATGGATAGTATGTAGTATTGCCAGTGAATTAAGCCGCAAAAGCTCTTTCGCAAAACCCTGTAATAACGGGAAAATCAATTATTACAATAAAGGATGACGAAAATCAACTTAAAGTTCACTATTTTTTTATCAACGTATTTATCTCCGTCCAGAGATCCTCACGGCCCCGGCCGGTTTGAGCAGAATATGTCAAAACTCTTACACCCGAAAGCTGCGTTTCAACCGCTGCCAGCGATTTGCGAAGCTCGTTATTTGAGAGCTTATCAGATTTTGTCGCGACGATCAGCCGAGGTTTATTCTGATGAACGAGCCACTCGTTGAGTTGAATATCAAGCGTTGTGGCCCCTTGGCGGGAATCTATCAATTGAATGCATAAAGCCAATTCATTTCGATCGGTCAAATAATCCTCAGCCATTTTCCGCCAATCGAGCCGGATCTCTTTAGAAACACGTGCATATCCGTAACCCGGCAGATCCGCAAAATAGAAGCTTTCGTTTATCAAAAAGAAATTGATACTCTGAGTGCGTCCGGGCGTATTTGATGTTCTTGCCAAGCTTTTTCGCAGCAACAGCGAATTGATGAGAGACGATTTTCCGACATTGGAACGACCTAAAAAGGCGATCTCGGTCCGCCCGTCGGTCGGCCATTGTCCCATTCCGAAAGCGCTCTTTATGAATTCTGCGGAAGTTATCTTCATTGCTGCCTAAGCCCCTACGTTTGTCGGTGCGGTAGATTCAACGATAGTATATCGCCCCTACTAACCTGCACTACTAGCGCATTATTCGACAGTTGCAGAAATGTCCGATGCTCCCGAATCAGTCCCCCAGATCTGCGGTGTCTCGATGTTTTCGGCAGTAAAGGCGCTTTCGAGCGCGAATTTGAGAACTTCGTCTATGGTATCGACAAGGTGAATTGTCAGTTCGTCACGCACTTCTTCGGGGATATCGACAAGGTCCTTTTCATTTTCCTTTGATAGAATAAGCGTCCTCAAGCCGAATCGATGCGCGGCCAGCATTTTCTCTTTCACGCCGCCGATCGGCAATACTTTGCCGCGAAGAGTGATCTCGCCCGTCATCGCAACGTCGTGGCGGGCGGCTTTTCGCAGCATCGCCGAAACCATCGCCGTTGCCATAGTAATGCCGGCGCTTGGGCCATCTTTCGGTATCGCTCCTTCGGGCACGTGAATATGAAGGTCGTTTTCCCGAAATATAGCCTGATCGATGCCCAATTCCTCAGCCCGCGTGCGGACACAAGTCAACGCAGCCTTTGCGGATTCCTGCATTACTTCGCCGAGCTTTCCGGTCAATGTGACTTCGCCTTTGCCTTTTACCAGCGTCGCCTCGACCTGTAAAACATCGCCGCCGACCTCTGTCCATGCCAAGCCGTTGACAAGCCCGATCTCGCTTTTGCGGGCGATGTCCTGCTTGCGGAAACGTATCGTGCCAAGCAGTTCCTGAACCTTTTCGGCATCGATAACAACGCGAAAATCCGCTTTGTCGTCGGTGCCGACGAACTTCCTGGCGATCTTACGCAAACATGAACCGATTTCACGTTCGAGGTTTCTCACTCCGGCCTCGCGCGTGTAATGCCTGATGATCTCAAGGATGCCTTGATCCGTAAAAACGACATTCTCGCGATCGATGCCGTTGTTCTCGCATTGCTTGTCGATAAGGTGCTGCTTCGCGATCTCGGTCTTTTCGCGTTCTGTGTAGCCGGACAGATTGAGTATCTCAAGCCTATCCTGCAACGCCGGAGGGATCGTATGGAGCACGTTCGCGGTCGCTACAAAGAAAACGTGCGACAAGTCGTAATCAATATCAAGGTAATGGTCGCGGAAAGTATTGTTCTGCTCCGGGTCAAGCACCTCAAGCAAGGCCGCGCTTGGGTCGCCGCGATAATCGCGTCCGAGTTTGTCCACTTCATCAAGCAATATGACCGGATTTGTCGTTCCCGCTCGTTTCATCAACTGAATGATCTGGCCCGGCATCGAACCGATATAAGTGCGCCGATGGCCGCGAATCTCGGCCTCGTCATGAACGCCGCCGAGAGCGAGCCTCACAAATTTCCGTCCCGTTGCCTTGGCGATTGATTTACCCAGCGACGTTTTGCCAACGCCCGGAGCCCCGACAAAACAAAGTATCGTGCCTTTTGGATTCTTAACAAGCTGGCGCACTGCCAAAAATTCCAGAATGCGTTCCTTTATCTTTTCCAAACCATAATGATCTTCGTTGAGCGTTTTTTCAGCTTCTCCGAGGTCTTCGATCTCTTCGGACCTCGCCTGCCACGGAACATTTATCAGCCAGTCCAAATACGTTCGAGCGACGGTGCCTTCCGCCGACATCGGCGGCATCGCTTCGAGCCTTGCGAATTCCTGCATCGCTTTTTCGGTGGCTTCCTCGGTCATTCCGGCTTCGACGATCTTTTTCTTCAACTCCTCAAGCTCGGCCTTTTCATCCTTGCGGCCTAGTTCCTTATGTATGGCTTTGATCTGCTCGTTCAGATAATACTCGCGCTGGTGCTTGTCCATCTGCTTTTTGGTTCGCGATTGGATGTTGCGGTCCATCTGACGTTTCTCGATCTCGGCTTCGAGGATCTCAATCAGTTTCTGCAGCCGTTCGGCTACGGAAACGATCTCAAGCAACGCCTGTTTTTCCCGGACTTCGATCTTCAAATGCGACGACATCGAATCGGCTATTTGTGCCGCCGAAACGCCTCTCAGGCTTGCATGCAGCGCATCCGTGTAAGCATCAGGCGACACGCGCAGG
>JBKJJR010000020.1:0-4505 GCA_046597835.1 Pyrinomonadaceae bacterium | reverse complement strand
TTATCATATCCGGCAGAAACTTTTGCGTTATAAGCTTACCGAATCCACGTTGGAGATGGACTCGGGATTTATTTCAAAAACGACACGCAATGTTCCGCTGCGCAGAATTCAGGATGTGACCGTTTCGGCGACGCCGTGGCAGAGGCTGGTTGGCATCGGTGATGTCGTGATCGACAACGCCAGCGAAGAGGGCGGGAAAATTGTTTTGAAGAATATCAACACGCCGAAGCGATACGCGGACATACTTCTGCGACAAATGCGCCAACTGGAAAGATAAGAGATTTACCACAGAGAACACAGAGAACACAGAGAGCACAGAGGAGTTAGAGCGAACACAATTTTTAGAGTATTCATTTTTTGTCTCTGTGTTCTCTGTGGTTAATTATTTTTGGGTCATGACTAGTTAAGTCACGGATATTTGATAATTTTCAATAGAATTGAGTAAAGATTATCTTTTCTATAATTGAATCTAAACTCACATTCTTTAAGGTGCAAGTAGAAGGTAGATTTGTGCATACCGCGAAACTTCACGAGTCTGACTTTGGCAAAGCCCCAGAAGCCTTCGATACCGTTGATGTGGTTCGTTCCAACGGCGAATTCATCCTCGGAATGATTGACTCGATAGTGCTTCTGGTAACCCAGATCGACTATGCCATCGTAAGACCGAAACCCGTCAGTATGGATGGTTGAATGGTGGTCAACCTTGCCTTTGAGAATCGCATAAAGCGTGGCTCTGGAACAATTTGGCACGATCTCGGTATAGACGCAGCCGTTTCGTTTATAGATGCCGAAAACGATCGTTTTGCCGTAAGCTCCACGGCCCCGTTTACCGCGAATTCTCTTTGCACCAAAATATGATTCATCCAGCTCGATCTCTCCGGCAAAAGGAGATTTGCTTTCGCAATGAAGAGCTATCGAGCGGCGAATCAATGTCAAATATCTATTAACTGTATTCCGGTTTAATCCGGTCAAAATCGTTATCTGAGAAGCGGTCAAATCAAGCGAGAAGTATCGCAAAATCTGACGGAATTTCTTGCGAGAAATTCGGGAACGCTTGAATATATTGTAACTGTCTGTCATTACTAGTCTTATCTTATATAAAAAGATGTTTAACTAGTCATGACCCTAAATTTATTCTATTATGTCTAACCGTTTAAGTTCGTCACAATCGACGTTTGTCCGCACTGTTGTGTTCAGTCTCGTCATCAGCCTGACGCTTGTTGTTACAGCAAGCGCTTCTGGAAGCTCGGGCTCTGGATTTATCGACTCGGTAAAAGAGTTTTTTTGGATTTGAGCCGACTATTGCGAGCGTCTCGCCGGATAGCGCCATATCGTCAGATGCTATGACAATGGTTGAGCCTTCGGCGCCATTTGTGGACACCGTTATTCTGGCCTGGGACCTGGCGGGAAATGCAGGTAATGAAGCAACGATGGCTTCGACGACGACTGATGTTCGCCTTAATACAAGCACGCTTTCGCGCGGAGCGGGCATAAGTCCGATTCCGCTTTCGAATTCGTTCAACTCGATAAATTTTTCGGGAACGACATTGGCATCGGCAGTCTCGGGTAACAAGTATTTGCAATTTACTGTAAGCCCAACAGCCGGTAATAAGGTTTCGCTCAGCGCCCTCGACTTAAATGTTCGGCGAACATCCAAAGGCCCCGACACTTATCAGTGGCAGTATAGTTTGAATGGCTTTGCAACTGCCGGCGTGAATATCGGCAGCCCGGTCACTGAAACCGGCACGGGAACAAATGGTGCCAATCAAACTCAGATCAGCCTGATCGGAATTGCCGCATTGCAGAATGTAGCGACGACGATAACATTTCGTTTATACGGTTACAATGCCACCCAGACGGACGGCCTGTTTGCCGTCGGACGGCTCGCGGGAAACGATCTTGCGATAACCGGCTCCACCGCCGCTGCCCCAACGCCTACCAGCACGGCAACGAATACACCTACAAACACAGCTACCAAGACACCAACGAATACGGCAACGAAAACCCCGACGCCAACGGCGACAAGTACATTCACTCCGACAGTGACCGCGACAAACACATTTACGCCGACACCGACGGCCACTAACACTTTCACTCCGACGCCGAGCGCGACAAATACATTTACCCCGACTCCCACGGCAACAAATACATTCACATCGACGGCGACGAACACGGCAATAGATACACCGACGCCCACGGCTACTGAGACATTCACGCCAACGGCAACAAATACCGCAACAGATACTCCAACGCCGACGGCAACCGAGACATTCACGCCAACGGCAACAACCACGGCGACCGATACTCCGACGCCTACGGCCACCGAGACATTTACACCGACGGCAACGAACACAGCGACGGATACGCCAACGCCGACGGCGACCGAGACCTTTACGCCAACAGCTACAAACACGTCGACCGATACACCGACGCCAACGGCTACGGAGACATTCACGCCGACAAACACGGCGACCGATACGCCGACGCCGACCGAGACCTTTACGCCAACAGCAACAAACACGTCGACCGATACACCGACGCCGACGGCTACCGAGACATTCACGCCGACGGCGACCAACACGGCAACGAATACGCCGACGCCTCAGGCGGTCGTTAGCGGAACGGTCACTTACGGTAATTCGGTGGCGCCGGGACCGGCGACGCGGTTTGTGCCAAGCGTTTTGATCACCGCGGCGGGTAGTCCGATGGTTACGGATACAACTGGATCTCTCGGCACATATTCGCTGAGTGGTTTCGGTGCGGGTGCGTACACAATTACGCCGTCAAAATCGGGCGGCAGTAATGGAGCTATAACCTCGTTCGATTCGGCCAGGATCGTGCAGTATGTTACAGGAAACAACACCGGCCTGACCCCGGCGCAGAAATTCGTCGCGGATGTCAGCGGCGACGGCAGCATCGCCTCTTTTGATGCGGCGCTGATCGCACGGTTTGTTGCCGGGCTTGGGTCGCTGACAGGTGCGACGGGGAATTGGATATTCGATCCCGCGAGCAATTTCCACGCGTCGGTAACAACGGACATAATGGGCGAGGACTATTCGGCGCTGCTGATGGGCGATGTAACTGGCAACTGGGGCGATCCTTCCCCGTTCCGTCCGGCGTTCAGCGGCGACGGGCCGGAGAGGAGCACTATTGTAATGTCACCCCATCTTGTAGCCTCAGCCGACAAGGATATTATCGTTCCGATCGCGGTTCAGGGTGCGACGAACAAGGGCATAATCGCGTATGAGTTCGACCTCAGATACGATCCAGCCGTGATACGACTTCAGTCACAGTCTGCGGATTTGGCCGGAACCGCTAGCGACGGACTCTCGATCGTTGCAAATGCTAAAGAGCCGGGACTGCTGAGGATCGTTGCGTATGGCCCGACGCCATTGAACGGCAACGGAGTTCTTCTGAATTTACGATTCACTGCTGTCGGGGCTCCGGGTTCGGTGTCACCGCTAACGTGGGAGCGAATAATGTTCAACGAAGGCGACCCGCAAGTCACCACAACTGACGGACAGGTTATCGTCTCCTATTGATGAATCAGGTTTTGGCCGCTTCTTTTATTCGTTTAGAACGCCGGTTCGGCGGGTCGGGCGGGTTCGAGGGCTTAGGGCATTTTTTTGGCTGTTTTTACTACAGGACGCTGCGTAAGTACTTGAAACCCAGGGAGTTACGCACGAAAAATGACTTGGCCGTCGATCTGAGACGCAAAATTGCAGTCGAAAGACGCCTTTTTGCTGTTTTAGCGGACGCTTGCAAGCGTTTAAGCGACGCTTCTTTTTGACGTTTTCACTAAGACTAAATTGCCGACTCGCTTCAATCCGCAACACTAGCGTCGCTGAGATCTTCGCAACAACTAGCGCTAATCTCATCACCCGAATTCACTGTTGCCGCCGATTCGGTTACTTCTTTCTCTTCGTCCTCTTCCTCCAGATCCGCTACTTTCTCCGCTCCGACCGCCGCAGCTGCGTCGTTGGAATTTGCAGATCTCACCGACGCGGTTTCATCCGGATTTTTTTTTATGCCCGCCTTCACCATTTCGCGCGCACCCTCTTACCACGAGCCTTATCCTACCCTTAATGCCTCCGTTGATCGTGCCGTTTGACGTACCGAAGACTGCGACTCCGAACGTGCCCCTGAATAGCCCTTTGATCCCAACCTCAAACCGGTCCTTAGCCTCACCCGTAAACAGATCCGCACTCGACGCGAATTCCGCAAACACCAACGCCTCGTCGCGCGATCCGTCCAATCGACGCAGTAACGATAACCATTGCCGTGATTGTAAAATAATAATAATATCAGAGCGTTATGAACGTAGTCGAGACAATTCGGGAAAAGGTTTTTCATCTGCCGCCGAAAGCTCAGGAAGAGGTGCTTCGGCAGATCGAGCAGATCGAGGAGCGCTACAGCAATGAAGAAAACGGGACTAATAATAACGGAACCGAGACCCGCAAGCATCCTCTAACACTTATCAAAGAGCTGGCCGTCGATGGTTTACC
>JBKJJR010000275.1:0-7405 GCA_046597835.1 Pyrinomonadaceae bacterium | reverse complement strand
TTGAGGCGATTCGATAACATCGCGAGTCTGCGGATTTTTCAAAAGATAACGGTCATATAATGTGCGCAAGCCAAAGAACTCAAACAGGTCGTTCCGCGTTTGGTCGATCGCGTCATTGAGCTTGCGGCTGTTTTCGATGACAAAATTAGCGACACGCTCGCCGATCAAACCTTCCTTTACGCCGAACGCTATCGATTGCGAGAACGAATGTATCTCCTGATTGCGCACCTCTTTCTCAACGTATTGATTCAATAAACGAGCTGCGAGAAGCGAATACTCCGGCTCCTCAAAGATGAGGTTGGCCGAGGTCTGGATCGAGAGTTTGTCGAGTTCCTGGGTCGTCGCCCCGTCGTACAGGCCGCTTATCGTCTTTGTCGCGATACGCAGGCTGTCGACCGACGGCAGATTGACACAGCACCGCGTTATCGCGCGTACAATCTTATTAATATCGACCGGTTCGAGCGCTCCGTTACGCTTGCGGACCTGCATCGAGGTCTGGGCCGAGTTGTCTGTCTGGCGAGTTGCTGCTGTGCTGGTTTGTGCTAAGGACCTGTCCATTTTAGTCGATCATTTTGCGTGAAAAAGAGAGAGAAAGTACCACCCCACGCTTAATGCTTTTTCAAGCGTGGCCGTTGTTCACACCAATATATTTGCGTATTTGCAGGCGGGTCTTTGGATAAAAATCAAAGGCTATTTCCTGCAGTGTTATAGACTATATTGTAGTGAAAAGGCTTTGTCAACGCTAAATGTAGTGGTTTTGAATCTTTCTTGTAAATCGTGTTTTCACAACATTTAGCGCGCAACGGGTGAGGTAACGCGTTAAACCAATGTGATTTTTACCTTGCCAATCATGTAAGTTTAATTTAGCCAATAATTAACCTAATTGTCATGCAATTTTTTGAGTAGGAAAGGGTCTGAATCTGAATTAATCAACCACTAATTCATCGTGAGCAAATCTGACGTTGTCAGGTAAAAGCGTGGAATCCCGTTCGTGGAGGATGTCGTGATTGAGATGTGTTAGAAAAGCACGTTTTGGCCGCAGGTCAGCGATTATTTGGAGTGCTTCTTCGAGACAAAGATGCGTTGAGTGAGGTTTGATACGAACACAATCGAGAACCAAAACGTCAAGATCTCGAAGGCCGTCCATCGAATGGGACGGAATGACCTTGAGGTCGGTCGCGTAGGCAAAATCGTTAAAGCGGTAAGCTACAACCGGCAGTTGGCCGTGAATAACCTCAAGCGGAGTGACTTCAAGATTTTCGCCGATGCAAAACGGCGAATTAGGCTGGACGGTGTGAGGTATTAACTGCGGCAGGCCGCCGCCAAAATGGGTTGGCTCGAAAATGTATTTGAAAATTCGTCTTAGGTCGGTCCAGGCGATCTCATTTGCGTAAACGCCCATCGCCCCGTAGCGAAAATTCAACGGCCTAATGTCATCGAGACCAAAAACGTGATCAACGTGACAATGTGTAATTAGAACGGCATCGAGATGGCTGATCTTTGCTCTCAACGCTTGCTGGCGAAAGTCAATAGACGTGTCAACTAGTATTTTCTTGTCGCGGTGCTCGATGAGGATCGAAACGCGCAGGCGTTTATCTCGCGGATCGTCGGACAGGCATGTCTCGCAGTCGCAGCCGATGGACGGAACGCCGGTCGAGGTGCCTGTGCCGAGGAATGTTAGTTTCATCTAAGAAGATTTAACCACATAGAAACAGAGGGCACATAGAACGAACTGTCGTTGCCTATGTGCCCATTGTTGCTATTTGGTGATAAAAACTATTTTTTGCCCAAAATGTCGGCTCCCGAAAATTGCTGAGCGGCCTGTGCTTTTAGCTGTTCTTCCGTCGCTTTGACGAGTTGAACGTATTGCATTCGGAGGTCGCCCAGCAATCCGTCAAGCAAGCGGCTTTCTTTTGGATGAAGGTTTCCAACAGTCTTATCTTTTACCATCCCTAATACGTCGAGCCAATATTTGCCGGTTTCGAGATCGAGCGTTCGTTTTCCGGTCGCCGGATGTGGGACTGCGCCGAGAGCACTCGCCGCGTTAGTAGCAAGCATAGATAGAAAATTCACAAAGCTCGCCGGGTCGTCGGCACCGGGAATTTGGTTTTCGTTAGACTCACCTTCAAACGGAGCTTCCGGATCGATGCTTGCAGAAAAATCTTGAGCGGTAGCTTCACTGAATTCGGTATTGGCTTTCGTTTGCTCAGTCGGCTTTTCGTCCGGCTTTGCCGCTTCGAGTACTACACCGTCTTTCAACGAGCCGTCAGCGTTGAACTTTCGTCTGTCCGCGACCTTAAAGCTAACTTCGTCCTGATTGTTGTCATTACCGATCATATTCTTTAAATCCTTTCTCGATAGTAGCATTTTGACCGAAAGTCTTGAAAGCTTAGAAAGTTTTGCAAGTCGCGGAAAGGATCTGATCATTTCGAGATTTTGAATACCGCAATCGCTTTCCCGACTTCCAAGACTTTCCCGACTTGTCTAGACTACAAATATGTCCAGATCATTTGACGAATTAGTCGCTGTAATGGCCCGTCTTCGGGCTCCGGGCGGTTGTCCGTGGGACCATGAGCAGACGTACGCTTCACTGGCCCAATACCTGCTCGAAGAATCATACGAAACGTTCGACGCGATCCAGGAGGCGAATGAAACGGGCGACACGACAAATTTGTGCGAAGAACTCGGCGATCTCCTCCTCCAAGTTGTATTCCATTCCACCATCGGCTCCGAACGCGGCGATTTTAAGATTGACGACGTTTCCGAGGGCGTGACAAAGAAGTTGATCCTGCGCCACCCGCATGTGTTTGGCGACGCAAAACTTGCTCGAGCTCAGGATGTGCTCGATAACTGGGACCAGCTCAAGGCCGATGAGCGAAAAGCGTCAGGGAAAGTTGAAAAGATACTCGACTCGATCCTCGACGAAGTGCCCATACATTTCCCGGCCCTCCTCGAAGGATTGAAACTCACAAAAAAGGCGGCAAAAGTAGGATTTGATTGGGAGAATGCGGATCAGATCTTTGAAAAGCTGGATGAGGAAGTTGGTGAATTAAAAGATGCGATAGGCAAAGGCGCAACCGGAAACGCCGCCGAAGAGATAGGCGACCTGCTCTTTGTCGTGATGAATCTCGCTAGACATTTGGAGGTCGAACCTGAAACAGCATTAAAGAAAACAAACCGCAAATTCCGCCAGCGATTCAAGTTTATCGAGGACGAGTTGAAACGCGACGGGAAGAGCCTGGAAGACGCAAGCCTAAGTGAGATGGACGGCCTCTGGAGCAAAGCCAAGGCACAAAAAGCATGATCGAGACAACAAGGCTCAAACTTGTTCCATGCACGCGTGAGCATCTGGAAATGCTCTTATCGAGCGAGGCCGCGCTTGCCGAACATCTAGGCGTCAGCCTCGCAGAAAAATGGCTCTTATTTCCTGAATCTGTCGCTTATTCGATCAAGATGATCGATGACGATCCGCGGGCATTGGTTTGGGGAATGCATCTTATCGTTCACAATGCAGAGAACAAATTGATCGGCTGCGGAGGTTACAAAGGAGCTCCGGACGCAGACGGTATGGTCGAATTTGGCTATAGCGTCGCTCCAACTTACGAAAATCAGGGTTTAGCAACTGAGGCCGCGAGAGGATTGATCAACAAAGCGTTCGCCGACCCTCATGTGCAGATGGTTGATGCTCATACATTAGCCGAATGGAACGCTTCGACAAAGATCCTGCAGAAATGCGGGCTTACAAAGATCGCCGAAAAGCACGATCCTGAGGACGGCGACATCTGGCACTGGCGCGTACTGCGCGATGGTAATTAACGGCGTCATTCTATTAAAAAGTCTCTAAGCGTCTATTATCCTCGTCCGAACTAAGCCATCTGGTTAGAACAATATTTACACGTTCCGATCCCTGACGACCGAAACTCTCACACAGAATCCGCAAAAAATCACATCAATGTAACGTCGCATACCAAAATTCGGACAAGGTTTATCTAAACTTATGCTTGTGACAAAAGCGTAGGATCCATAGATCCTTTGAAGGTACACACCGCACACGCGAACCGCAATGCTTTATCCCTTACGCGGATTGTCGAGATTATTTTCAATCTAAATCAAAGGAGATCATACGATGCCAAATCAGAGAAATGAATTAACAACAGAGAAGCAGTCAGAGAGAAAAGAATTTGTACCAATGCCGCCCGGTGATGGAAAAGATTCCGGAAAGACGTTGCTTGATCAAGCCAAATCGACCGCAGGCGAGGCTTTCGATAAGGTTTCGGAAAAAGCGACAACCGCGCTTGACGAGCAAAAGGTGGGCCTCACCGGCGGATTGACGAGTGTTGCCGACAGTATTCGCCGGGCTAGCGATTCCCTGGACAAAACCGCTGAACAAAATTATGTGACCGAGTATTCGGCGCATTATGCCAAATCTGCAGCGCAGAAGCTTGACCAAGCCGCCCGTTATTTTGAAAACAGTGATCTAAAGGCGATGGCACGCGATGCTGAGGGTTATGCACGGCGCAATCCGGCGATCTTTCTTGGCGGCGCTTTCGTTTTGGGCGTGTTAGCAGCCCGTTTTTTCAAAAGTTCGCCAAGTCCGCACACTTCGATGGGACAGGCCGCATTACAATCCGATCATAAACCAGATCAGCCAAATCTCGAGAACAACAGAACGTCGGGAGCCGGAGCCGGTGGTTTTTGATGCCGGTGGTTTTAATGAGGAGAATATATGGCACAGCAGCAAATGGTGCGGGAGGATAGAAGCCTAGGCGATCTTTTCTCGGAATTAGCCGGGGAAACCGGCACATTAGTGCGGCAGGAAGTTGCTTTGGCGCAGGCAGAGTTGACCCATACAGCAACCAAGGCCGGTAAAAACGTCGGCTATCTAGTGGTTGGCGGGGCTGTTGGGTACGCGGCCGCGCTTGCCATAATTGCGGGGGTGATTATGCTTCTGGCCCAGTTTATTCCAGCATGGCTGTCTGCCATTCTGGTCGGCCTGGCGATTAGCGGAGCGGCATATTTTATGATCTCGTCGGCGCTCGCCGAGCTCAAAAAAACCGACCCGCTCCCGCGGAATACTATAGAGACGATAAAGGAGGACGCAAGATGGCTCAAGAAAGAAATGATGTAGAGAAATTTGATCGGACGGATGCGGCGGATCTATCACTATCAGAAAAACACAGTGCTCACGGAGCATCCGCCGGCACAACGGACTACCGAGCCTTGGAAGGGACTAGGCGTCCGGACCAAGGCGACAACGATCTAACCAGTGAAGCGGAGAATATCAAAGGACAGATTAAAGAAACTCGGAACCATATGGGCGAGACGATCGACGCCATTCAAGATAAACTCAGCTTTTCAAATATCTCCGAACAGGTCTCTGACCATGTTAACAACGCCGTCGAGACGGCTAAAGAAGCTGTTTACGATGCGACAATAGGAAAGGCGGCAGACATTATGAGAAACGTAACAAACGATATTTCAAAATCTTCAGTTGTGAGAACGGCCAGGGATAACCCGCTGCCGTTCGTTTTGATCGGCCTGGGAGCGGGACTTCTTGCTTATAAAAGCTACGCAGGAACGTTGACGCCCAAATCCAGGCGTCACGAGTTGACGGGGTATCGGGAAGTGAATGCGGCGTCACAAACTTCAATGGTCGATTCAGCTCGCGGTAAAATCGACGAGATCACCGACAAAGTGTCAACCACGGCCGGAAACGCTATGGACAAAGTCTCGGGGGCTATCGATAGCGCTTACACAGGTGCGGGTGAGGTATTGGACAATGCCTCCATAAAGGCCCGCGACATTAAAGAAGCGGCTTTCCAACATTACGAGACCCAACTTGACAAAAACCCGTTAGTGCTCGGAGCTGCCGTTCTTGCCTTTGGTGCTGCGGTAGGTATGGCAATACCTTCCACGCATTATGAAGGCCAGTTATTGGGAGAAACGCGGGATGAGCTTTTGGATAAAGCTCAGAACACCGCTGTCGGTTTACTGGATAAAACCAAACGGGCTATCGTGGACACTGGTAGCTCCGTAACCACGCAGAAGTCATCAATGATCGAGCATTGACCATCCGTTTATGCCTCGTTTTGTGATGAGGCTTAATGAACTAATCAGGCGTCGTGTCGAAAAAAGGGCGGCGCCTTTTTTTATTCGGCAAAAAGTTCTGCGAGGCGATCCAGGATCGCTTTTCGTTCGTCGATTTCCACCTTACCTATCAATTTTACGAGCCTCACCTTATCGACCGCTCGTATTTGGTCCAGGACCGCCATACGTTCACTGTTTAGAAACTTAACGGGAATTCGAGTCGGGTATGGTGTCGTTGCAGCCGAGAGCGGCGCGATTATTACGTTCGTGATGTTGCGGTTCATTTCGTCGGGCGAGATGACAACGCACGGCCGAGTGTTTTTTGCATCCTTCGACGGCTCAGCATCGAGATTGACAAGATAAACGTCAAATCGATTTACCATTGCCACTCCTTCTTTTCAAAATTGGTGGCCGAATTGCCGCTTGCTAGCTCATCATCCTCATTCTCTGCCATCGCCTTAAACGCTTCGTCCCAGCCTGCCCGCGGCTGCTGCGTGTTGCGAATAAGAATGCCGTCAGGGTGAAGTTCGAGATCGACTTCGCCCGTGATTCGGCTGTCTTCGAGCAGCACCTTTGGTATGCGAATTCCCTGAGAATTACCGATCTGGATTATTTGGGCTTTCATAATTACATAGTAATTACGTCGTAACTTTTCGTCAACCTATCTTATCCATTCCGTTCATCAAGGGACGCAAAACTTCGGGTATCTGAATGGAGCCATCTGCTTGCTGATAGTTTTCGAGGATGGCGATCCATGTCCTGCCGACGGCGAGGCCGCTGCCGTTCAAAGTGTGGACAAATTCGGGCTTTGCACCGCCCGCCCGGCGAAATCGCGTGTTCATCCGCCGCGCCTGAAAGTCGCCGCAATTCGAACAGCTAGATATCTCGCGATACGTCTTTTGACTCGGTAGCCAAACCTCGATGTCGTATGTTTTTCGAGCCCCAAAACCCATATCGCCAGTGGAAAGAACCATCGTGCGATAAGGCAAACCAAGTAGCTGCAATATCCGCTCGGCATTTGCAGTCAGTTGTTCGTGCTCTTCCTCTGAGTCTTCCGGCAAACACAGCTTCACCAATTCGACTTTTTCAAACTGATGCTGGCGTATCAACCCGCGTGTATCCCGCCCGTAACTGCCCGCCTCGCTGCGAAAACACGGCGTATAAGCTGTGTAATTTATCGGCAGGTCTTTTGCTTCGAGGATCTCCTCCGCGTGATAATTCGTCACCGGCACCTCGGCCGTCGGGATCAGCGCGAATCCGCGATCGTCCTTAATATGAAACAGGTCGTCCTCAAACTTGGGCAATTGATTTGTGCCAA
>JBKJJR010000074.1:0-2904 GCA_046597835.1 Pyrinomonadaceae bacterium | reverse complement strand
AGGTCGCCGGTTTGCAGGTTGCAGCCGTTCGACGCGTGATGCGTCAGCATCTGGCCGACCGTCCAGTAAAGGTCTTTCATATTAGAACGCGAGAGCATTTGCGGTTCGATCTTTTCATTACGCATTTTCTCTGTCTGGATAAAGACCTCGAGATTGATGTCGATGCCGCCGAATCTTTGATTGTCTGCGTCGTGGAGATAATCAAGCGGCTGCGGATCACCCTGTTCGCGTTCGAAGGCCGGCGCGCGAAAAGGCGCGAGGGCTTCCATTGTGACAACAAATGGCGAGATCGTCGTCGCGAAATTCTTTGCCAAAAACGGCCCGAGCGGCTGATATTCCCACGCCTGAATGTCGCGTGCCGACCAGTCGTTTACCAAACACATCCCGAAGATGTGTTTTTCGGCGTCGGCTATCGGGATCGACGTGCCGAGCTCATTCCCCTGCCCGACAAAAAAGCCGACTTCCATCTCGTAATCGAGATTTTTGCACGGGATAAAAACCGGCGGAGCTTCCGCGTCGCTGCGGTTCTGGCCGTGCGGGCGTTTAATGTCCGTCCCCGAGATCACAACGCTCGAAGCCCGCCCGTGATACCCGATCGGCACATATTTGTAATTCGGCAGCAGCGGATTGTCCGGCCGAAACATCGACCCAACATTCGTCGCGTGGTAGATCGAGCAGTAGAAGTCGGTGTAGTCGGCGATCACAAATGCTAGCTCCGGTTCCGGGCGGTCAATGGGTACAAGGAACGCCTTTGCGTCCTCGATCGTCTCCGGCTCGGCGTCCTCGCTCAACACGGCGAAGGCCGCGCTCCTGAGGTCCGTGAGGATCGCTGTACCGTAAACCTCTGTCAGGAATGAGAGGTCGCACATTTCGATCTCCTCTGCGAGCGAATCAAATTCATTGCCAAGCACCCCCGAGACGATCGCCTGATGCATGTCAAAGATCTGATCTCCAATGGCTATGCCCAGATGGGGAGCTTCGCTTTCGGCGGAACGCCAAAACATACAGAACGGTAAATTCTGTATAGGAAAGTCCGTATTGGGATCGTTGGCGGATTCGACCCAGCTTTTAAGGTTCGGGTCGTGGGTCTCGTTGATTTGGTACATATTGGTCATTGGTCATTTGTTCTTAATCATTTGTCTTTGATAAACAACAAAGGACTAAGGACAAAGGGCAAATCATAAAATTCCTAATTTTTGCAGATCAGCGACCGGTTCGTCGAACGAGCATGAGCCGAACGACTGGATGCCGAATTTCCGCAGACGATCGATCTGGGATAGGTTCAGGCTGAAACTGTCCCGCCAGGTCGCCGCATGGTCTTCAAAACGAAAGACCTCGTCAAATTCGTCTTCCATCACTTCTTCGAGGACGCTTACCTTATAACTTTCGCGCGCGAAGCCAGTCATCAAAAATAGATTTAAGAAGCCGTGCATCGTGGCTTCGACAGAGTTCGCCTCGTACGTGAGCGGCTTAAAACAGCGTATTGGGTGGTGCAGTCCGGCCGTGGCTTTGAATTCGATATTTGCCGCAAGGCATGACCGTACAAATCGAATGATCTGCTGCGTTGTCGGAAAAGCGTCGGGCGTGACGCCGCCGGTGCGAAGTTTTGCCCGCTGGCCTCTGAGGGCAAGCGTCGCCACCAGTTCCGCCAAATTCTCGTCGGGAGCGATCTCGAAATACGCCGTAACACTTGCCGGCAAGGACACGACGGCGTTCTCGATAGCCCCATGCGATGATGCCTTTATTTCAACGGTGTCGCACACAACTCCGGGGCCGCAGCGGACGTTAAAATCTTTGACGCGGTGCATGGCATCGACGACATCCTCGCCAACGACCGCGCTCAGACGCCACGGGTTCGCAGCGTCGCGAGGAAGGAACTCACTCGCGCTTTCATAAAATTCATCCAAGCGCGCCGCCATTACGATAAATCGGCCGAGCATCCATTTGTAATTGCTGTTCCGATAAGTCGCGTAATTAAGCACCGCCTCGGACATCGACAGTCCTGCGGGCGGAAAAAGCCCGGCATAGTCGATCGCACCGGCGAGAAGTCTCCGCACCGACTGCATTACATTCGAATCCGTTTCAAGAGCACTCATTCGTAACTTTTGATAATAAGTATCCTAGGGAGATTTTACAACTTTCGGCCAGATCCGAGGCTTCACCACTTGCATTTAGCCAAAATATTGGAGTATCTTGTTTTGAACATAGAGTTAGATACGGAAATTTAATGCGCGTTTTAGGAATCGATCCCGGCAGCGAAACGCTCGGGTGGGGCGTAGTTGACGGCAGCGGAACGAAATACGCTCTTGTCGATTTTGGCACGGTCAAATCTAATCCAAAGCAGCAATTTTCTAAACGCTTATTAAATATATACGACGCCGTTACCGAGATAATGGCCGAACATTCGCCGGACGTTCTTTCGGTCGAGGATACATTCTATGCAGTCAATGTCGGAGTTGCATTAAAGCTCGGACAGGTTCGCGGGCTCATGTTGCTGCTCGCTGAACAACGCGGCATGGAGATCGCCGAATATGCGCCGAGGCTCGTGAAACAGACCGTAGTCGGCTATGGCAATGCGGAAAAGCATCAGGTGCAGGAAATGGTCAAGGTGCTTTTGAAAATGAAGTCGGTGCCGACGCCGCACGATGCGGCGGATGCTCTTGCCATGGCGATCTGCCATTTTCACCATTCCGGGATGCAGGATAGGATCAAACGCTCGCAGCAAAAGCCGAAGTAGTGTTTAGGCTTTGAGACAACTTATGAATCTCCGTTTATTTACATCAATTTTGCTAGTCATCGTTATTTTTGGCGGCTCGGCACAGGCACAGCAGCGAAAACGTCTGCCTGTCGTTCAAAAAGCTAAAGTTGCAGCCGTGCCGAAGAGCGGCGAGATCGGTCAGACTG
>JBKJJR010000208.1:0-4237 GCA_046597835.1 Pyrinomonadaceae bacterium | reverse complement strand
CCGAGGTCGAGGTCGTCGGGTTTTAGGGAAACGGCACCGACAACCGCGTGGCCTCCGCCGCCGTAGCGTTCGCAGATCTCGGCGATGTTGTGAAGCCTGGGACGCGGCGACCACGGGTTTGAGCCAACCGAGATCTTGGTGCGAAATTCGCTCTGGGTGAGTGCGACGTTGTATGTCGTTTCGGGGTGGAAATAATACGGGATGAATTTGTTGTAACCGTCGATGTCAGTATCTGTCAGATCAAAACTGACGACGCCGCGCTCGTATGCGGCGCGTTCCTTGATCATTTCAACAGTGTTCCAATGGCGTTCGAGAATGGGCGTGAGTTTAGCCTGAATCTCCTCGCTTTCGACGATCTCACCGAGCGAGCGTGTCGTGAGATCTCGAATGATGCTTTCGACAAACGCCGGATCTCTTTCGCCCTCGATAACCTGCATCAGTTTCAACGCCGGCGAACGCAGTTCGACGCACTGGGCCGGCGAATCATACAAAGCGCCGTCGATTATGTGCGCCCATTCGATCAACTCTGCAAGCGAGTCGTCCTCGAAACCGAACTGCTCGTTCGCAATGCGGGCAATAAACTCTGCGCACGATTTACTGGTCGTATCGAGAAATTTCTTGCCCGATGTATCCGCTAGAAAATGCTCTTCGTCCGATGGGGTAAGAAAAGCCGACTGGTGATGGTCGAACCACCATGTCAGGCGTTCATCGGGACAGTATTTGAAATCGACGATCGCATTCTCGTCACCGTCGAACTGCTCGCGGTCAAACGCATTCCCTGCCCGGTGCATCGTCGGCGTGTAATAAATATCTGCTTGCGGGTCGATCTTGGCGCGGTAAAATTTTGAAAAAACAGCCGCCGACGAAACACCGTCGAAACAATTGCCGTGATAAAGTATCCTAAGTTTCATATGATCGCTTTTCGCTTGTAGGCAAAACATATTAGGCTAAATGACGCAGGTCTCCGCGTCAAGCAAACACAGATGAATATCAGGATCGCAACGCCGCAGGACGCCAATTCGCTCGTCGAATTCAACCAAGCGATGGCATTAGAGACCGAGGGCAAGCACCTCGATGACGATGTATTACGAACGGGCGTCGAAGCCGTATTCGCCGACGAAAAGAAAGGGTTTTACGTTGTTGCCGAGAATGATAAAAAGATCGTCGGCGGCCTGATGGTCACATACGAATGGAGCGATTGGCGAAATGCTTGGTTTTGGTGGATACAGAGCGTCTATATTCTGCCCGAAGCGCGTGGCCAAAGCATCTACACGGGGCTGTATGATTTTGTGAAAGCAAAGGCTGCCGCCGCCGGGAACGTGTGCGGTTTCAGGCTTTATGTCGAGACTGAAAATCACAATGCACAACGGGTTTACGAAAAGGTCGGGATGAATGCATCGCATTATCTGATGTACGAAGAAAATATATGACAAAGATCAGCGAAACCGAATTTGCGCGGATCTGCGATGGAATAATCCACGACCGGGACAGCATCATCAAACACAATCCGATCGGCACAGACGAAGAGATCTTACTCTGGATGCTGTTGAGCTGCCTGATCAGTTATTTGAATTTAAGTGACCTTGAAACACCGTGCTTTACCGGAAAGCCCGATGCCAAGACCTATCGCGATGCCGTGGTTTTCGTACTCAATGAACGACGAGTAAATGATTTTGATATCGACAAATATTTGGATGTTCTAACAAATGATAATTAAGACTTTCATACTAACCCCTTTTCAACAGAACACCCGCGTTGTTGCCTGCGAAGAAACGCGCAAGGCTATTTGTGTCGATCCCGGCGAGCGGTCGGATGAGCTGGTTGCTTTCATCAATGACAATGATCTCGATTTGCAGGCGATCTGCCTGACGCACGGACATCTTGATCACATTGGCGGCACGGTCGATCTGTCCAAGAGTTTTCCCGATGCCGAAATTCTACTGCATGAGGAAGAGATGTACTTGTACAATGCCCTACCTCAGCAGCCTCTTTTTATGGGGATCCAGCCTGAGCAAATGCGGGCGATGGGAATGGAATACGAACCGGCGCCGAAGCCGACGCGGTTCTTGACGCACGGCGAGATTTTGCAGGTAGGAGGGCTGCGATTAGAGGTTAGGCATTGTCCCGGGCACACGCATGGACATATTATTTTGGTCGAAGCAAATGAACGCTGTGTGTTCACAGGCGACTGTCTATTTAGCGGAACGATCGGTCGAACGGACTTGCCCGGCGGTGATTACAACCAACTGATCGAATCGATCCAAACGAATATTATGAGTCTGGGAGACGATTTCACTGTTTACTGCGGCCACGGGCCGGAAACGACTGTTGGTCGCGAGCGCACGTCAAATCCGTTTCTTATGGGCGCATCTTGAGCTTATAAACTTTGAAAACGCCGGTGACAACGCCGACATCGCGTTCGTACCATTTGTCGATATTGGCGAAATTAAATTCTTCCTGCGCCGGAACGATCATATAAGAAAGCACAGGATCGGCGGCGGTGTTCTTTGAAAACTTATTCGCAAAGTCGGCGTAGGCACGGGCTGCTGTTGCGATTTCCTCGGCAGAAACGGGAGCAATGTTTTTCCCTAACTCCGGCAAGGCTCGCTCTGATCCGAAAATCGCGGCGACGATCTCGAAAGCCCTCACCCGCAATGCTTCGGCAAGATCCTGATCACTATAACCGGAGTAATATAGGTAGCAATAAAAGAGCCGCTTGTTCTCAGCAATGTCCATCCCGCCGGCCATGGAGCTATGCGAAGTCCAAAGCGGCCGCAGGTCGGCCATCGTCGGGATAAAATCCGCCGTGCCGGTATTGGACGCATAAACGGCTCCATGTGTGGGTGTTTGCTGTTCCTGCTTTTCGATATAGCGGATCGCCGGGATCGAGAGATCGCGTAGGTCAGCAAACGGAGCGTTTCGCGTTGTCGATCCAGTCGCTTCAACAACGCCCCAACCGGCGGAAATTAGTGCGATGTATAGAAGAATGCGACGGGATGAAGATGCACCGTCGCCATTTGCGGCCGACTTAAAAATCAACGACAGAAGCAGCGCCAGCGCAACCAAAACGAGATAGTTTGCAATAAAAACCTCGTAGTGGATGGGCTGCAGCGAGTGTCCTGTCACGATCTGCTGATTGAACAAAGCGACGGGAGTAAGCGCAAAAGCCAGAGCAAAAAGAGTTCGCGGCGATCTAAGATCAGCCATACCGCGGCGAACAAGAACAGCGACGCCCATCGCCACGATCAATCCAAAGATCATCGACGGCGAATCGATATCCGGCAAATGCGTATTTCTCAAAAGCTGAATGCTGTCGATATGAGCAGAGCGGTCGGACAGCATTATGAAGTACGGAACAAGAGCCGCGACGCCGACGGCTGCGATCGTCCCTAGGCTGATCAGCAAATTTCTCAGGTTCTCTCTGTGCCAGATCAGAAATAACAAATAAACACATGCGAGCCACGCTGCTGCCGCCGTCCAAAGGAAGAAATACGAGAAAACAAGCCAGGCGAAACCAATGCCGCTCAACAGCGAATAAAGAATTGTTTTCTTTTGGGACTCTGCAGAAAGCGAGCACCAAACCAAGCCGCAAAAAAGGAAAAAGAACGGAAATCCAAATCCGGGCTGATATCGTCGCAAAAACGGAAAGAAATCTACCAATATCTGGCCTTGTATCCACATTCGCAATTCGCCCTCGAAAGCGACCGCGGTGCCCAGACAACAGACCAATAAAACACCCGTTGCCGCCAAAGGACCATCGCCGGTGATCTTAAAGAGAAGCCAAAATATGAACAATGCCGCGATGGCCGAGCCCAGGAGGTTTAGAATAATAAAGGCGGTCGATGCATTCAGGCCGAGCAGTCTTGCCGGCAGCGCGATCGCATACGCTGGAATGAATTGGATCGAATAAAGCGATTCGTGTTGCGATTCTGACGCCAAATAAGCGTCATATTTGCGCGGCTTGCCGTTGATTAGCGCATTAACGTAAGCAGAATATGCGACTTCGTCGAAATTGGCGACAAAATACGCACCCTGCCACGCCGATCCCTTTACGGCCCAAAAATTCAGCTGCGGATAAATGGCAAGGAAAGCAACGAACAGCGTCGGGATCGCCGCGTACTTCCAGTTTTTTGCCTCAAGCAACCGTTATCTCCTTTGAGAGATATACGTCCTGAATTGCATTGAGCAGCTCGATGCCCTCGGCCATCGGCCGCTGGAATGCTTTGCGTCCCGAGAT
>JBKJJR010000328.1:0-3217 GCA_046597835.1 Pyrinomonadaceae bacterium | reverse complement strand
TGATCTATGATCGGACAAAATTTTAGTGTACTGGCTATCAAATATCAAACTGCCAGCTAATTTCAAAGTCCAATCTGAAATCTGAAATCTGAAATCTGAAATCTGAAATCTGAGATCTGAGATTTGAGTCTGGTTGTCCCTGTCCCATTTCTGTCCCAGGCGGGGGTGGGACAGGGTAACTGTTGTTAGTATTGGGTTTGTTGCCATATTTTGGCTGTGTTCCACGGTTTTTGAAAAAAGTTCTTGACTAGGACGTGATGCCATGTATAATACAGTATACAACAAAGGTTGGAATGTCATGAACATTTATTGGAGGACTGATTATGGCAGATGGGAAGTTTACGACAGGTAAGGATTTGACGCGGTTGAGGAAGGCGAACGAATGTATCATTGCGGCGAAGCTAATGAGGCCGCCGGACAGGTTGTTTGACGATTTCTGGCGTTCCGGGGAGCTGGCGATGCTGTTTGGGCCGCAGGGGACGGGGAAAAGCATATTGGCGGTGCAGATGGCCGAGGCGATCGCACGCGGGTGCGGGATCGACGGTTTTGCGATGACGGGGAAGCGTCAGAAGGTTTTGTATGTCGATCTGAGGTTGTCGGAGAAGCAGTTCGGGCAGCGTTACGCGACTGACGGGAAGCAGTACAAACTTTCGGAGAATTTTTATCACGACCGGCCGAATGCAGATGAAGACCTTTGCAAATGGCTGCGTGAGAAGATACGCGAGCACGGCTTTCGCGTGGTGGTGATCGACGATCTTTCGGCTGTCAGGCAGACTTTCGACGGGACACGTGAGACGCTGAAGCTGATGCGTGAGTTGAAGCGGTTGAAGGACGAACTCGACGTATCGGTGCTGGTGATCGCAAGCTCGCAGGAGCAGCGCAAGGGCGAGATTATCAGCGAGGCTCATTTGCTGCGTTCGCGTGTGTTGTGCGACGCCGCGGACAGTGTTTTTGCGATCGGAGTACATGCGGGGAATGCGGATTATCGTTATTTGATACAGACGCGTTCGCTAAGCGGGCCGATGAAATGGCACGCCGGCAATGGGCCGGTTTGCAGTATTAAGGTGTCGGACGAAGGGCTGCTCGGGATGGCGTTTGATGAGCGGTTCGTCGCTGAAATGGACGAGGAGACGCGGGAGATGATCTGCACCGTTAAATGGGGCATTGACGCGGGTGCGAGTTACCGCGAGATCGCGGACGAACTCGGCATCTCGAAATCGAAAGCGTTCCGTCTGCATAAGAAGTGGAACGCGGCATTGGAAAAAGACATTGTTGTGGAGCCTGTTGAGGACGGCGGCATAGCCGCGGAGCTTCTTTGTGAGGCCGACGGAAAGCCAGAGGCTTTCCGCTCATCTGGCGGCCCAGCCGCAGGAGTAAGCGGTGTTGACTGGTCGGCGATACCGTTCCTGGGTGCTTTGAAGCGCATCCACGTTACCGACCTCAAACGCGGCGTTAACGGGTACGGACTCGAGATATTTATCGAGGAAGAGCGAGAGCACGACGGCAAGCCGATCCGGTGGTATCAATACGACTCAAAAGGCGACCTCTATCGCAAGACGCGCGACTCACTAGGCATCAGCATCAAACGGCTCGACTCGCCGTGGATAGCGGCCGTTCACCAAATGTAAAAGACAGCAACTCAGTTATCGTTATCAATCACAATCTTGCTGAAAACAGCGAATGAAGATGTCCGGGTTTGTTATACTACCTACAACAGAATAAGTATTGACAACGAATAGAATTTGTCCATATTAGAATGTATTGATAAGGGGGAACCGATCTATGAAAAAATATGAAAAGACAATCTTCAAATTCTTGGTAGGTGTCGTAATGTTGGGCGGCGCGATGGCGGTTTTTGCACAGCAATTACCCGAGATCATCTGGAATAAAGTGGCGCATAATCCACCTAATCCTGAATTTTCGAGAACTGATTCGATTAAATTTTCTCCGGACGGACAACGACTTTATGCCGGAGGAGGCGTTCAATTCAGCAGTCAAGACGTAGGAAGCATCACGACTTTTGCCGCTGCCGACGGAACGCAGTTAGACGCAACAAGCCTGTTTTTTCAGATCGCTGCCATTAACGAATTAACGCTTTTTGCAAACGGTCAAAGGTTGGCAACCGCTCACAACGACGTTGCCTGTAATGCGTATCTGACGGATTGTAAATATGGTTATATTCTTTACGACCCACAGACCTTGATACGGTTGAGTGTTCCGGTGACGGACAGAATCGCGGTCAAAACGATCGATTATTCGGCATCCGACCAACTTCTCGCTGTCGGGAATTTCTTATATTCTAATAATATACTCATTCTCGATTCGAACGCACTTAGCGTAATTCGGACGCTGCCAGGACACGGCGGCGGAACATTCAGCGTTCGTTTTTCGCCGGATGGACAATTTCTCGCTTCCGGCGGCGGCGACGGTACAGTAAAGATCTGGCGCGTTTCCGACAGCAGCTTGGTTAGAACTTTCAACTTCGATCCGAGCAACGATGTCTATTCGGTTGCCTTTTCACCCGATGGGCAATATATCGCTGCGGCGGACACAGATTACGTTTCCAGTGAAAGAGCTACGGTCCGAATTTGGCGCGTTTCGGATGGCGAACTTATCAGGAATTTCGATAATTCTTATCCTAACAACATCATCGCAAGCCGATTGGCATGGACACCGGACGGCAGATACATAGTCGATGCGGCGGTTTCAGGCTTTATTCCGAGCAGAATACGTTTTTGGAATCTTGATTCGGGACAACTTACCAACGAATATTTCGGAGACTCTGTTCAACATGCGATAAGGGCGATCGAATTTGCCCCGGACGGAAGGACATTTGCGTTCAGCCTCGGTTCGCGCGTTCTTCTCGCCCGCAATCCGGTTGCGCCGGTTGCGGCGACTGTTCCGATCAGCGGAACCGTCACATACGGCAATGCAGTCTCACCGCCGAAGTTTATTTCAGACGCGACGGTCACTGGTGCGGGTTCGCCCAATGTTTCGGCCTTTACCCTTGGCCCGGGGCGAAATGCCGGACAGTATATGCTGAGTGGCTTTGGTGCCGGATCTTATACCGTCTCATTGTCCAAAACGACCGAACAAAACGGTATCACATCGAACGATGCGGCGAGGATCGCACAGCATGTTGCCGGAACTCTGCTTCTGACAAACAACAATCAGAAAGTGACGGCGGATGTGACGGGCAACGGCGACATCTCGTCAC
>JBKJJR010000038.1:0-7404 GCA_046597835.1 Pyrinomonadaceae bacterium | reverse complement strand
GCCGGTTTCGCGATGACCCGGCCATCAACGAACTCGTTTTTTATAGCGACGGTTGTAGAGGTTGATTGAATATTCTTGACTGGTTTGCTCCCGAATTGGGGCGATGCTGTCTGACTCATATGCGAATACTCCTAATTTCAAACGCTTACAAAACGACCGGGGAAAGGGGCTGCAAAGACTGAGGACTTTGCGTGGACTGATTTGTTTGCTAAAAATAGTGTGACACACGCACGGGGTGCGTATCAAGGATATCTTAATGAAACTTGTCAATTTGGCTGTACAAACCAACTCCACCATCGTGCACGGATCGCCTGATCTTGAGATCGACTCGGCGGCGGGATTGGATCTCGCCCGCAGCGGCGATGTAACGTTTCTTGCCAACCCGAAATATCTGCCGCAAATAAGAACGACAAAAGCGTCGGCGATATTTTTGAACGACGGCCTTGCGATCGGCCGCAACGACATCGCAATTCTGCGGGCAAAAGATTCTTATCTCGCCTACACGCGGGCAATGCGCCTGTTCTTCCCGGAAAAGGAAATTAACCCGTTCATCCATCCAACCGCCGTTATAGATGAAACGGCAGTGCTTGCGGCAAATGTGGAAATTCATGCCCACGTCGTCATCGGCAAGAACTGCCGGATCGCAAGCGGCGTTCGAATAATGCCGAACGTAACTATTTACGACGGCGTGACCATTCTCGAAAATTCCTACATTCATTCCGGCGTGGCGATCCTTAGTAATAGTGAGATCGGCAAACGGTGTGTTATCCAGAATAATTCGACTATCGGCTCGGACGGTTTTGGGTACGCGAGAGACGAAAAAAAACACTGGCTCAAGATTCCCCAGACCGGCCGCGTCGTGCTCGAAAACGATGTCGAGATCGGAGCAAACACCGCCATCGACAGCGCGTCCGTCGGCGAAACGCGTATTAAACGCGGAGCAAAGATTGATAACCTCGTACAGATCGGCCACTCGTGCGTCGTCGATGAAGATGCTTTGATCTGCGCTCAAACCGGCCTCGCCGGAAGTTCGCGGATCGGTAAGCGGGTTATTCTCACGGGGCAAGTCGGCATCGCGGGACATTTGACGGTCGGCGACGATGTGGTTATCACGGCAAAATCGGCAACCTCGCATGATGTCGAACCGGGGAAAATAATTTCAGGCATTCCCGCGTTTGATAACAAAGACTGGCTGCGTTCGACGGCGGCATTTCGCAAACTTGGGAAGATGGCATCGCGACTGCGGGCGCTCGAGAAACAAGTTTTTGGCGACAAAAAATAATATGGAGAAAAAAGAGAAAGTCATCATCGCACTTTGCGTCGTCGCAACTGTCGCGGCCGGTGCGCTGCATTACGCTCATGCAAATGCGGTTTTGGGATTTGCTGTTACGGCCGCCGCGCTTGCGTTGCTGGCAATGATCGTCGGAGACGCGACGGAGCAGCTTGGCAGCCGTCTCGGCCCCGGAGCGACGGGCATTTTACAGTCGGGCCTTGGTAATTTGCCGGAACTTTTTGTTTGTATTTTTGCCCTACGGGCGGGACTAGATCAAGTTGTTCAGGCTGCATTGATCGGTTCGATCCTAGGCAATTCCCTACTCGTTCTCGGTTTTGCGTTGTTCCTTGGCGGGTTAAAAAATGGAACGCAGAGGTTCAAATCGGAACCGCCAAGAATGATCGTTGCGTTGATGCTGTTGGCTGCGTCGGCCTTGATCGTGCCGACATTAGTAAAGGAACTGCACACACCCGCCGAGTCCCATATGGCGAGTCTTGATATATTCGTCGCCGTCGTTTTGCTTATTCTGTTGGCCGCGAGCATTTATTTTTCCGTCAAGGGCGACCCCGCCGTCGCTCCGATTCCGGGCGAGGAAGGCCATGCAAAATGGTCGATGAAAATGACCGTGATCGTTCTGGCCGCAGCCGGCGTCGGAGCGGCGTTTGTATCGGACTGGTTTGTCGAGGCCTTGCAGCCCGCGATGAAAACGCTTGGAATATCCGAGGCGTTTGCCGGACTTGTGGTTGTAGCAATCGCCGGAAACGCTATCGAAAATCTCATCGGCATCCAGCTTGCGTGGCGAAACCAGGCCGACTATGCGGTTAGCGTTATTCTAAACAGCTCGCTGCAGATCGCTCTAGGTTTGTTTCCTATTCTCGTGCTGTTGTCATTTGTTCTCGGCGGCGCGATTCTTACATTTGTTATCACGCCCTTGCTTGTCGCGGCGCTTGCATTGGCCGTGATCGTCAGCGCGTTCATTATATACGACGGCGAATCGATCTGGCTCGAAGGCCTCGCTTTGATAGGTTTGTACTGCATCATCGCCGCGTCATTTTGGTGGGGATGAAAGCAGTTGGCAGCGGCAGTTGGCAGAAGGCAGTTTAGTATCGTTTTAAAATTTCAAATTTGAGATTGATTTAAGGAAACAGATAAATGGAAAAATCAGATTCAGGCTACTACATCACACCACTTGGCGTCGAGGCGATCGAGCGGCTTGCTCAGGATCTTAACGAAGAAGAACATCGAATTCTTTTAAATCACGGTACTGAACCAGCATTTTGCGGGACACTGCTCGACAACAAAATGGACGGCACTTACGCCTGTCGTCTGTGCGGGCTGCCGTTGTTCAGTTCGAGCGCAAAATTTCATTCCGGCACCGGCTGGCCGTCGTTTTACAAACCGTTCGACAGAGACCATTTAACTAATATAGAAGACAACACCTACGGCATGCGGCGCGTCGAGATACGCTGCGCCAGATGCGGCGGGCATCAAGGACATGTATTCCCCGACGGCCCGCCGCCAACCGGACAGCGTTACTGCCTGAATTCCGCCTCGCTCGAGTTTTTTGAAGAAGGCGAGGACATCCCACAAAAGAGTTGACCTATCAAGTGGTTCCTTCTCTTTCAAGCAGTTTTTTCTTTCGGTCGATTCCCCATCGATAGCCGCTGAGATTGCCGTCACTTGCAATTACGCGATGACACGGAATAACGATTGCGACACGGTTTTTTGCACACGCATGAGCAACCGCCCGCACTTTTTTCTTGTCGCCTATTGCCACTGCAACCTCGCCGTAAGATCGCGTCTCGCCGTAAGGAATTTTCCGCAGAAAATCCCAAACTTGCATCTGAAACGCCGTCGCGAGCAAGTCAAGCGACAGAACAAGCCGTTTATTCTTACCAGCCAGATATTTCAAAATCTCGTCAACCGACTTTTGCAAATTCTCCGCGGCCGCTGCGATCATAGCGTTGGGAAATTCTTTTTTTAAACCCTCGCGCAACTCAGTAATACTGTCGCCAAACGTGACGCTACATATGCCTCGCGGTGTCCTCGCAACTAATAATTTCCCAAGCTCACAATCTGTAATAATGTAATTGATATTCATTCCTTTTCCGCCCTTTTTATAAACTGCCGGCGTCATGCCGAGATTTTCCGACGCCTTTTCATAAAGTCTGCTGCTCGAACCGTAACCGGCCTCGTACATCGCGGTCACGACATCGCTTCCGTCCTTTATCTCCTTTTTGAACCTCTCTAACCGTTTTGCTTCGCCATATTTTTTTGGACTAACGCCTAGGACGTCTTTGAACGTACGTTGAAAATGCGACGAGCTCAACCCAAGTACGCCGCTTAATTCGTTTAGCGAAAGCTGATCGTCTGTTTCCATGAGACTGCATGCCCGCAGCACCATCTCGATCTGCGGATCGGCTGCATTTTCCAGTTTCGGTTTGCAGCGAAGGCAGGCGCGAAAACCGCTCTTTTCCGCTCTTTCAATCCCGTCAAAAAACTCAACATTCTCGCGTTTTGGCTTTCTCGCCGAGCATGAAGGCTTGCAAAAAATGCCGGTCGTTTTCACGCCGAATACAAATGCCCCGTCAAACCTCGCGTCATTCGTCTCAACAGCTTTCCAATAGATAGTCGTTTCCATGAACTCAAGTTTATTCACTTGGGAAACTAATATCTATCCGAAAATTGCGGTAGAATTTTTTTATGGAGCGGATCGTGCTTTTTGACGGAGTTTGCAATTACTGCAACGCGATGGTGAATTTTATTATCCGACATGATCCTGAAAAAAAGTATAAGTTCGCTACATTGCAGTCCGACATCGGCAAAAAATTCCTTGCCGAACACGTCATCGGCAAGGATGTCGATTCGGTGATATTGATAGAAGACGGCAGGGCGTTCACGCATTCGACGGCCGGATTGCGGATCGCCCGTAACCTGAGCGGCATTTACTCGCTTAGTTACGCGTTTATTGTCATTCCGGCTTTTATACGCGATTGGGCATATAAGCTGTTCGCGAAATATCGCTACCGACTTTTCGGCCGAACTGACGCCTGCATGATCCCAACGCCGAATGTAAAAGAGAGGTTTCTATAATTATGAAAGCAACGTGGAACGGCGCGATCCTGGCCGAAAGCAAGGACACGATAGTCGTCGAGGGCAATCAATACTTCCCTGCCGATTCGATCAACCGGGAATATTTCTCACCGTCCGAAACACACACCGTCTGCGGCTGGAAGGGTACGGCAAGCTACTATGATGTCACCGTAAACGGCGACACAAACAAAGACGCCGCGTGGTACTACCCTGAAACAAAACCCGATGCCGAGAACATCGAAGGCTATGTCGCATTTTGGAAAGGCGTCGTGGTTGAGAATTAGCTGCTGTGAGTTATTCGCTTGAAACATTGGAATACGCCAAGCTCCTTGAGCTTGTCAGCCGCAACGCCCAGACGCCAATGGGCGTCGATCGATTCGCGCAACTCAGGCCGATCGCGACGCGCCGAGAACTCGATGCGGAACTCGCTGCGATTACCGAAACCATCTTTCTCAACGACGAAAATCAGGTAACCTGGTCATTCAGCGGCCTCGAAGATCCGTCCGATGCCGTCGCGATCCTGAAGATCCAAAACGCCGCGCTCGAACCGAATCGAATGCTTGAGATCGCCCGCGTTTGCAGCCAGGCGTTGTTCGCTCGTTCATCGATGCAGCCCGCCAAGGACGACGCACCCACACTCTGGCGGATCGTAGAAAACATTCCGCCGTCACTCCTCGCGGTGATCGACCGGATCAACAAAAAGCTGCTTCCCGGCGGCGAGATCGACGATTCGGCCTCGCCCGAACTAGCCAAACTTCGGCGCGAGATCAGTGGGCAGAAGGCACGGTTGACCAAATCGCTCGAATCCGCGATGCGCAAAGCTGGAACCGCGATACAGGACGAGATCGTCACCGTCAGAAACGACCGCTTTGTTATTCCCGTGAAAACCGATTTTCGCGGCAAGGTCTCGGGTGTGGCCCACGGTTTTTCTTCGAGCGGTTCGACGGTTTTCGTCGAACCACTCGAAGCCATCGAGGCGAACAACGAGCTGCAAAACCTAAAAGGCAAAGAGGAACGCGAGGTTGCCCGAATATTATTCGCGTTGACCGAAGAGCTTCGCGAGCAACTCCCGGCAGTAGAGATGGCAGTCGATGCCGTCGCCGAACTTGATTTCATAAAATCAAAGGTCGAATTTACCCGCAGATTCAACGCCGTGGTTCCCGAGATCACCGATGACGAAACCCTCGACCTCGTCGAAGCCCGTCATCCGTTACTTGAAGAAAATTTAAGAAATATTTCAACGCAAGGTCGCAAAGACGCAAAGTCAGTACCACCTGCGGTAGCGGGTGGTTTAACGTCCGATATAGTGCCGTCATCGTTCGCGCTAACCCGCGATAACTCGGTAATGATTATTTCCGGTGCAAACGCCGGCGGCAAAACGGTCGTCCTCAAAACCGCCGGCCTGCTTAGCCTAATGGCGATCTCCGGCCTGCCGGTCCCGGCAAAGGAAGCGAAAATCCCTTTCTACCGCTCGATTTTAGCTGACATCGGCGACCATCAATCGTTGAGCGCAAATCTCTCGACATTCTCGTCGCACATGTCGAACATCGCCGGAATGATCCACGAATGTGTCCCGCCGTCCCTCGTCTTGCTCGACGAAGCCGGAACCGGCACTGACCCTGAAGAAGGTTCCGCCCTCGGCGTTGCGATAGTCGATCATTTCCGCGCAAAGGGCGCGCAGGTTATCGCTTCGACGCATTACCGAGGCCTGAAAATGTACGCCGCGAATGACGAAAGCATCATCAACGCCTCGGTCGAATTTGACGAAAAAACTTTGCAGCCGACATACAAACTCCTTCTCGGCCTCGCCGGAGCATCATCGGGCATCGAGATCGCACGGCGATTCGGCATTGATCAAAATGTTATCGATACGGCCCGTTCCAACCTCGACGTATCCGCACAGGAAGCAGAAAACTATCTCAAAAAACTCCAAACCGAAACAAAGATCGCGACAGATCTCCGCCTCGCCCTCGAAGAAGAACGCGAAGCTGTAGCGATGAAGTTTGCTGGGCTTGAGGTTGAGGCTGTCAAAAAAGAAAAAGAGCGTCAAAAGGAATTTGAAGGCGAGCTCGCCAATGCAATCGAAGAATTCGACCGCCAGTCGAAGGCATTCATGCAGACGCTCGAAGACAAAGCCCTAAAGAACAAACTCGACAAAGAACGCCTGTCGCGAAAAGCCGAGCTCAATCGTACCGTATTGTCCAAAGTCGGCCGCGTCGGCGGCTCAAGTGTCCGTAGTCCGCACGTAAGTAAGGGCTCGGTCGATGCCCCCACAAGCGGTCAGGCCGCTAACACACTTTCAGTCGGCTCAAGAGTCATCACATCCTTCGGCAACATCGGCACCGTCGAGCGGATGGACAAAGAAGTCGCGGAAGTCCTAGTCGGCGGCATGCGTCTCCGCGAAAAGATCGCCGACCTCCAACTAGCTGACGAACAACAAAAAGCCCGACCCGCAGGAAAGGCTCAAACGATCAACATCGATGGCGGCGATGCGCCCGCCGAACTCAACCTCATCGGCAAAACCACCGCCGACGCCGAATACGAGATCGACCGCTTCCTCGACGAGGCGTATATGTCCTCAGTGCCCCGCGTCCGCATCATCCACGGCTTCGGCACGGGTGCGTTAAAGAATTACGTTCACCATTTTCTAAAAGGCCATCCGCATGTGGAAAAGTTCGCCTTCGCCCCGTCCGATCAAGGCGGCAACGGCGCTACAATTGCGGATTTGAAGCATTAAGCGAAGAAAAATTGTATTGACATAGTTGCATTTTTGTGCTATTCTTGCAACATATGTTATGTGTCTTGAATACTAATAACTCGACCGAGAGATCGCCGAATGGTTTGCGAAAATTGGAGTTTTCAGCCGCCCGTTCCCGGCTAAGAAACTTTTTTTCAAAACTCGTGGAACAAGGCATTTTTGTGGCTGTAAGCTTAATGATTGCAATGATTTATCTTGTACCACTTGGGTGTGGTACAAGAGTGGTACGAGAATTTCCTATTCCACCCGTAAAGCATTGTACTGCAAGCAGTTACTGCAA
>JBKJJR010000128.1:0-3039 GCA_046597835.1 Pyrinomonadaceae bacterium | reverse complement strand
CTGGCTTTTTTCAAGCGAACAGCTCAGATATTTATTGCCGATCGCTCCGCTGCTTGCGATAGCGATCGCCGCGTCGGCGGAAAAAATCGTAAATGGCGTCAGTAAGATTGCTCAATCTGCACTCGTCGCGGCTTCTGTTTGTGGATTGCTTACAACCTTTGCGTGGTTCTGCGAAAAGGCACCGCTTCGAGTCGTGCTCGGCGGTGAGACTCGCGACCAGTATCTGGCTCGTAACCTCGACTACTATCCCTACTATCAGTGGATCAATGCCGAGACTCCAGCAGACGCAAAAGTATGGCTGATAAACATGCGGCGTGATACTTACAACATGGAGCGGCCGATATTTTCGGATTATCTATTCGAAGACTGGACGTTGCGAAAGATGCTGTGGGAATCAAACTCCACCCAGGAAATGCGCGCGAAAACTACTGCGATGGGCATTAAATATGTATTGGCGCGGCACGATTTTTGGTTTGATTATGACAGATCAACGCTTGTCGATGACAAAAAGCCGCGGGCGGAAAACGAGGCGAAATTAAAGATCGCAAAAGAATTTATTTTAGATCAGGCAAATACGATCAAGGCGGACCACAAGTTTAGTTTGATAAAGGTATTTTAAGAGAATGGCATCAACTACAGCCGTAATAGAATCACAATTTACGGAACAATATAAAGGGTTTTTGAAAGCGGAGTCGGATCCTTTTCTGCGTAAACTGCGTGAGGATGCGTTTGCGGCATTTTCGCAGTTGGGCTTTCCAACAGTTAATGACGAAGATTGGAAATATACAAATGTTGCTCCAATCGCGAAAGAGAATTGGACGGTTGCCCCTTTTCGTCCTGACTTCTCGCCTAACGGCGAGAAGTCAGGAAAAAACTTGGGGGCGTTCAATTTTCGGCGAAACGGTTTTGCCGCCCTTAATCTCGCGTTTGCCGATTTCAAGATTATCCGGATCCCGAAAGAAACTAGCGTCGCGGAACCGATCGAGTTATCTTTTGCGGCGGAAGAAAATACGGCTGTCTTTCCGCACATCCTAATAATTGCCGAAGCCGGAAGCAAAGCGACGATCGTTGAATCTTATTCCTCGCAAACGAAGAGTTTTACAAATGCGGCGGTGCAGGTCATCGTCGAAGACAATGCAAATCTGACTCATTACCGTGTTCAGAAAGAATCTGTTGATGCGTTTCATGTAGGCACGACGGAAATCTCGCTTGGTGCGGGCAGCCGATATGATTCGACGAATATCAATCTTGGAGGTGCTATCTCGCGGCATGATATTGACTTGAAATTTACGGCCGAGGGTGGCGAGGCTTTTGTCGATGGGCTTTATATGCTCAATGGATCGCAGCACAGCGACACGCATTCCGTGATAGATCATCTTGTGCCAAACTGCACCTCGCATCAGACATACAAGGGTGTTTTGAACGACAAATCGCGAGCCGTTTTTAACGGCAAAGTTTTGGTTCGCGAAAACGCTCACGGCACAGACGCTCAGCAATCGAATAAAAATCTGCTGCTTTCGAATGAAGCTCGCGTTGATACAAAGCCGCAGCTTGAGATCGATAACGACGATGTCAAATGTTCGCACGGCGCGACGGTCGGACAGCTTGAGGAAGAGGAGTTGTTCTATTTGCTGACACGCGGACTTCCCGATACGCTGGCGAGAAATCTGCTGACGTATGGATTTGCAGAGGAGATCATTAACAAGATCGGCATCGAGTCGATCAAAAAAGATTTGGATGCGGCCGTATTGAACCGCTTGAATACGAAATTGGATGGTTAAAATGGAAGCTGTAAAACAGATGAGCAAATGGGACGTTGAAAAAATTAGAAAGGATTTTCCGTTGCTTTCGCAGACGGTGAACGGCAAGCCGCTCGTCTATCTCGACAACAGCGGTTCGTCACAGGCTCCGCAGATCGTGATAGACCGCGGCACGAAATATCTTTCGGAAGAGCATTCGAATATTCACCGCGGGGTGCATTACCTTTCGCAACACGCAACGACCGCATACGAAGCAGCACGCGAAAAGATAAAGCGGTTTATCAACGCGAAGGAAGCCAAAGAGTGTATCTTTGTTCGCGGGACGACCGAGGGTATTAACCTCGTTGCTTATGCGTACGGAAAGAAGTTTATTGATGAAGGCGACGAGATCATCGTCAGCCAGATGGAGCATCATTCTAACATCATTCCATGGCAGATGATTGCTGAAGAAAAAGGTGCGAAGGTCCGCGTTATACCGATGAATGAACGCGGCGAACTTATCATCGACGAATACGAGAATCTTCTAAACGAACGCACTAAAATGGTCGCGGTCTCTCATGTTTCAAATTCGCTGGGCACAATAAATCCGATCAAGGAAATGATCGCGACGGCACACAAATTCGGCGTGCCGGTTTGTGTAGATGCGGCGCAGAGTGTGCCGCATTTTCCGGTTGATGTTCAAGACCTCGACTGTGATTTCTTTGCATTTTCGGGACATAAAATGTTTGGGCCGACTGGCAGCGGAGTAATTTACGGCAAAAAAGAATGGCTTGAAAAAATGCCGCCGTATCAGACCGGCGGTGGAATGATCCGTACGGTTAGTTTTGACGGCACAACGTTCGCCGGTTTGCCTGATAAATTCGAGGCCGGAACGCCGGCGATCGCGGCTGGCATCGGATTGGGTGCCGCAGTTGATTATATTAATTCGATCGACTTTGAGGCCGCCGCTGCTTACGAACACGAGTTGCTCGAATACGCAACGCAACGCTTGTCTGACATTCCGGGCGTTACAATAATTGGCACGGCCGCAAACAAGGCTTCGGTATTGTCGTTTACGATCGAAAATATTCATCCGCACGACATCGGCACGATCCTCGACCAAGACGGCATCGCCGTCCGTGCCGGTCATCATTGCGCTCAGCCGGTGATGGAATTTTTTGACGTGCCGGCAACCGCGAGAGCTTCTTTTGCGTTTTATAATACAAAAGAGGAAGTCGATAAATTGGCGGATGCAGTGCAGAAAGTAATCGAGGTGTTTGCCTAAAATGTCAGAACTAAG
>JBKJJR010000116.1:0-3345 GCA_046597835.1 Pyrinomonadaceae bacterium | reverse complement strand
TACATGCTCAAACCAAAAGCGTTCCAACTTACTGAGATCCTTCACAAACCGAATTACGTTGTTGATACTGCCCGCCTCGAGGATGTGTTGCGGCAAATGCAGAAAGAGAAATTTCATTTCGGCTTTGTCGTCGATGAGCACGGCGGAGTCGAGGGTATCATAACGCTCGAAGACCTGCTCGAAGAGATCGTCGGCGACATCTCCGACGAGCACGACGAAGAGGTCAACGAACAGATCGATCCGCAGCCGGACGGCAGTTATTTGCTCGACGGTAGCCTGGCGGTGCGCGACCTCAACCGGCGGCTTGAGATGAACGTGCCCGTTTCCGAGGGTTATACGACGATTGCCGGCTTCCTGATGTCCGAAGCCGGACAGGTCCTGGATGAGGGGCAAATGGTGCCTTTTAACGGCCATGTTTTCAAGGTCGAAAAGGTCGATAATCGGCGTATCAAGCAGGTGCGAATGGAAAAGGTCGAGTCCGTTGAGACATAGAAATTTAACGCCAAGACGCAAAGAGGCAGAGCCGCAAAGTAGGACAAAATAATTCTCTTCTTTGCGCCTATGCGTTGAAAATGATTTAGAGGTAAATACAGATGAGCTTTATTGAGCAGGTGTGGGCACGCGAGATATTGGATTCGCGCGGAAATCCCACGATCGAGGCCGAGGTTGTTTTAGAAGACGGAACGCAGGGACGCGCGGCTGTGCCGAGCGGGGCTTCGACCGGCGAAAATGAAGCTGTCGAGCTTCGTGATGGAGATAAATCGCGTTATCTGGGCCGCGGGGTTCTGAACGCCGTTAAGAATGTCAACGAGACGATCGGCCGCGAACTCGAGGGCCTCGACTGTCTCGATCAGACATTGATCGATCAAACGATGATCGATCTCGACGGCACCGAAAATAAATCCAAACTCGGAGCCAACGCGATCCTTGCCGTGTCGCTGGCAAACGCGCGAGCGGCGGCTTCGTTTCAGGAAATGCCGCTTTACCGATACATAGGCGGCACGAACGCCAAAACGCTGCCCGTGCCGATGATGAACATCCTCAACGGCGGCGCCCATGCCGATAACAACGTCGATTTCCAGGAATTCATGGTGATGCCTGTCGGTGCTGAGAGTTTCACCGAAGCTCTGAGATGCGGAGCCGAGATATTTCACAACCTGAAAAACGTTCTCAAATCACGCGGCTATTCGACCGGCGTCGGTGACGAAGGCGGCTTTGCCCCAAACCTCAAATCTAACGAGGAAGCCGTCGAAAACATCCTCGAAGCCATCGACAATGCGGGCTACAAGGCCGGTGAAAATGTGATGCTGGCTCTCGATCCGGCGGCAAGCGAGTTTTTTAAGGACGGCAAATATATCTTTAAGAAATCAGACAAACGCGAATTGAGTTCCAGCGAAATGGCTGCCTATTGGACAGACTGGTGCTCTAAATATCCGATCATTTCTATCGAGGACGGCATGGCCGAGAACGATTGGGACGGCTGGAAAAACCTCACGGATTCCGTCGGTGAAAAAGTACAACTCGTCGGAGACGATCTTTTTGTCACGAACGTCAAATTCCTGCAAAAGGGAATTGATCTCGGTGCGGCTAACTCAATTCTCATCAAGGTCAACCAGATCGGCACGCTCACCGAAACGCTCGACGCCATCGAACTTGCGCGAACGAACAACATGACCGCCGTCATCTCGCACCGCAGCGGCGAGACCGAAGATTCGTTCATCGCCGACCTCGCCGTCGCCACCAACGCCGGCCAGATCAAAACCGGCAGCCTCTGCCGCTCGGATCGCATTGCAAAATACAACCAACTCCTTCGTATCGAGGAGGACCTCGGCGATTCGGCAAAATATCCAGGCCGCAATGCGTTTTATCAGTTGAAATAAAATTGAACGCGGATTTAGCGGATCGAACGGATAGCTCGGATAAAAATAAAACATTTAACTCTATCTGTGTTGATCCGCCTGGTCCGTCTAATCCGTGTTCTATTTCTTGCCTATGGACATCCGCGACGCACTTCTCGAAGTTCATTCCAAAGCTCAGGCCGCCAAGATCGCCGATCACGTCGGCGACGATCCTGAGCGATTTGCCGAGCTTATGAAACAGCTTCTCGGCCCGGTTTACCGGCTTTCACAGCGTGCAGCGTGGCCAGTGAGTTTTTGCATAGAGCGGCATCCCGATCTTGTAAAGCCATACTTCAACGTGCTTATAAAACAGCTCGAACGCGAGGATGCTCACGTCGCTGTTAAAAGAAATGTTGCACGGCTGTTCCAATTTGTCGAAATTCCAAAACGCTACCATGGTCGGGTATTTGAAGCATGCTATAACCTACTTGCCGATCCTAGCGAGACCGTCGCGGTTCGAGTGTTTTCAATGACGGTAGCCGCAAAACTTGCTGAAAATGAGCCGGAACTTCTAGACGAACTTCGCCTAATAGCAGTAAAGTACCCACAAGCTGCGACCGCCGGATTTCGCAGCCGCTCCCGCCGCGTGCTGGGGATTTACCGATTATGAAAAAACGCAAAGGCGAATACGAAATTGATACCGACAAGCGCCGTCTCGATCTTGCCGCGTTACATCGATTCCTTTCACAGGAATCCTATTGGGCGAAGGGCCGGACGCTCGAGCAGACGCTGACCGCGATCGAAAACTCGCTTTGCTTCGGTGTCTATCGCGGCCGCGAGCTGGTCGGATTTGCACGCGTCATCACCGATAAGGCGACCTTTGCCTATATCGGCGATGTGTTTATCCTCGATGAGCATCGAGGCCGGGGACTGAGCAAATGGCTGATGCAGACGATACTATCACAGTCTGATCTGCAGGGATTGCGCCGCTGGCTCTTGGCAACCTACGATGCACACGGCCTCTATCAACAATATGGTTTTCACGAGCTAAAGTTCCCTGAAAGATGGATGGAACTTCCTGCTCCCGACGCATATTAAATTGGATCCAAAGCGATGCATTTTTTTTAAAGGGAAATCTAATAAATCGTTTATAATATCAAAAGAAGTTTTAACACTCAGCTCTCTGGCTAAGGACTAATGCAGACAAACAATGAGAAAATAGCCCGCCCGTTGGCACTTGTGATCCTTGATGGTTGGGGATATGCTCCACGGACCGAAGGCAACGCCATTGCCATCGCTCACACTCCGTATTATGACGATATCTGCCGCGCTTTCCCGATGACGACTCTGACGGCGGCGGGCGAAAGCGTCGGGCGTTCAATGGGCAGTGCGGGCAATGCCGAAGCAGGCCACCTGACGATCGGCACAGGCCGCATGGCACAAACCGAGGTCGCACGAATTCAAGCCGCCGTTGAGTCCGGCGCTTTCTTGCAGAACGAAGTTCTCA
>JBKJJR010000064.1:0-10623 GCA_046597835.1 Pyrinomonadaceae bacterium | reverse complement strand
CGAAGCTTGCGCACCGCGAGCGATTCGACGATTCGTTCTTTCACCCTTTCGAGCCCGTAATGGTCCTCATCGAGTATCCTTTCGGCCTTTTTCAGATTCAAATTGTCTTTGGACGCTTTGGACCACGGCAGATCGGTCATTATGTCGAGCCAATTGCGAAGTGTCGCTGTCTCGGCCGTATCGGGATGCATACGCTCAAGCTTTTTCAATTGCCGAAGCGATTCTTCCTCGGCATTTTCCGGCATCTTGGACTTAAGTATCTTGTCGCGATATTGCTCGATCTCCTCGTAAAGCTCATTTCCCTCACCAAGCTCCGACTGTATCGCTTTCAACTGCTGACGGAGAAAATATTCACGCTGCGAACGGTCGATGTCCGCCCGCGCCTGTGTATTTATTTCCTGCTGCACGGTCAATACGTCGTTCTCTTTGCTCAGTAAATCATTCACACGCCGCAGCCTAGGCACCGGATCGTGAATGTCTAAAACACTTTGCGCGTCCTCGACCTTTAATTCCAAGTTAGACGCCGACAGATCAGCGAGCCTACCCGCATCGTCAAGATTCGCTATAATCGCGAGGACCTCTGGCGAAATATTTTTTCCGAGGCTTGCGGCCCGCTCCATCGAGCCGCGAACATTACGAACCAAGGCTTCCACCTCGAGTGAATTTTCGGGCGCTAATGGCTCGGAGATCGGCGTGACTTTGGCTTTAACATATTCGCCCTTCCCTTTGACGGAGTCCACGCGACACCGCGAAAGTCCCTGTATCAGAATGCGAATTCGGCCGTCCGGCAATTTAAGCATCCGCATGATGATCGCCGCCGTGCCGACGCTGTAAAGATCGTCCTGTTCCGGTTCCTCTTTGTTCACATCCTTTTGTGAGACAAGCAGGATCATCCTATCTTCCTTCAAAGCCTGCTCGACCGCGCGGATCGACCGATCTCTCGATACAAAAAGCGGGACGATCATAAAAGGATAGATGACGATATCGCGCAGCGGGAGAGCGGGCAGCTCGGATGGTATTTGAACCATCGGCTCGGTGATCTCGGAGTCGGCAAGCGAAATGGGAAATTCTTCGATCTCAACCATAAACTTCTATGTTAAGGAAATTAAAAGGAAAGGGCAAAACGGAGGTGGCACAGGGCGGTTTAATTTCAACCGATGACTGAACGAAGAAAGTCGGTTTTTTCTTCAGTAAGATCTGTGAAGCGAACACCAAAACCGAAGCCCGCCAGCACATAAGCAACGACGCCGGCAAACCGCATTGCTTCACCTGAACCAACAGCAAGCGTAAGGGAAATCGCCTCGCCGTCAACTACGCTTGCGATCGAATCAACGTAACAACCGCCGAGGCTGATATCGCTGACGCGTGCCTGGTATTTTCCCGATGAAAATTCCAGCGTGGCTTCGGCAAAAAATTGTTTGCGCTCGTGTTCTCTTTTATCTGCATCGGTTGGCATTTTACTTTTTGCTCTTCTTCACCTTTCTCTCGCGAGAGCGGACGAGGTCTTTTACTTCAGACATGAACTCTGACACATCTTCGAATTGAAGATAAACGGAAGCAAAGCGGACGTAAGCAACCTTATCGAGGGCCTTTAGGCGACGCATGATTATCTTGCCGATGTCGTTGGTACCAAGCTCACGATCGAGTGAATCCTGGACATTTTTCTCGACCTCATCGACGATCTTTTCGAGCTGCCCGGTAGAGATCGCACGCTTTTCCGAAGCACGCAGCAAGCCTGCCAGTATTTTGTTGCGGTCCCAACTTTCCCGCTTGCCGTCTTTTTTTACGACCATATACGGGATCTCATCAATGCGCTCGTAGGACGTGAACCGGCGGCCACATTGCAGACATTCACGACGACGGCGGATCGAATCGCCGTCTTTCGCCTCCCGCGAATCGACGACCTTGTCTTCTATATGTGAGCAAAATGGGCAGCGCATAAACAGTAGTCAGTTGTCAGAAGCCAAGAAATAAATATCTAAAACCTAACCCCAAAAATCTAACTCTCGGGTTCAAAATCCGGCGAATCTGTTTCGATCTCGCGTTCTGCATTTTCGCTGGAAAGCAGGCTGCGGAATCGTTCGACGCTGATGTCGCCGTGGAACAAATAGTATAACCCGAACACGAGCGCGGGCACGAAATAGATCAGGTGCATCATTATCGAAACTGCGGCTGCCTGGTCTTTATCGACACCCAAAAGAATCAAACTAAAGGTGGTTGCCCAATGAAACGCTCCTGCTCCGCCAGCAGGCGTCGGTGTAAGCGCGGCAAGTGTTGCCACCGCCATTACGAAAGTCGAGTCGAGGAATGTCATGGGTGTCACGCCGTCTGAAGTTAAACCGAACGCCAGCAATATCAGCCATGTCGGTATGGCGATCGAAACCCATAGCACTATCGTCCAAAAAATGGACATAAAAACACCCAGCGGACTTTTGAGAATGTCGAGCGACGACGCAAGCTTTTCCAGAATGCTCAGAACTATGTAACGCAGCCGGCCGGGAACAGATTTCCGATCGGTCAACCGCTCAAAAAAACCTATTATGCCTTTCGAATAGCGATGATAAACAACAAGTCCAACAATGCCTACCAAGATCAGCCCGCTCAATACATTTCCAGCAGATTTTATGTAGGCAAACTGATCGGCATGTTCTGGTGGTATTCGAAACCAAATAAGACTGATCGAAAAGAACGCCATCACCGACGCCAGATCGAGTATTCGCTCTATAACAATGGTCACGAATGCGGCGCTCGGGCGGATGCGGCGGTCACGCATCGGCAGCCACATCGGGCGAACGATCTCGCCCGCGCGGCCAACTATTAATATGGCCGCAAAGCCAACGGTGGTCGTCGCAAAAAGGTCAAGGAGACGTGACTCAGTTATCGGTTTGAGCAGCACCTGCCAACGCACGGAGCGGATAAAATAACCGAAACAAATTCCGACAAAAGCCAGCGCCAAATACCCTTTGTTTGCCTTCGCCAAACCGGAGCGCACCTCCGCCCAATTCAGGTTCCTCCCAAAAAAATACAGGATGACAACCATCACCAGGAAAAGGACGACGAATTTTAGATATTTACGCAATATGCCAGTTTCAAATCCTTACGATCAGTTCCCCACTCGAAATCAATTAAATGTATTAGCGCCGGGCGCCGAGACTCTTCGCCGCAAAGACATATACGATACCGCATTTGACCAAAAAATGGAAAAATCGGCTTTTGCACATGCATGAAACCGTGATCTATTATCAACCAGCCGGTTTCCGAACTTTGATTCCGGGGTCGTACTTCTATCGTTTTTACATCTGACCGCATTGCAGTTAAAATGCGTTCTGAATATGAACGATGAGATCTATACTGAGCATAAGATGTTGGTCGGCGTCGCGATCGGAGGCCCGTTGGCCGGAGGCTATTACTTCTAGCGGACGCTAAACGCTTTTGGAAAAAGAAGAGCTGCGAACATTGCGGCGATTTCAGCGGTCTTTGTACTTGCGGTCACCCTCGCCTGCGGCTTCACCCCAGGACTAGATCGTCTGCCGAATATCATATTTTATGGTCTTCAGTTTGGACTTGTAGTCGGAGTTACACGCAGCTATCTGCTGAATGAAATTTCCCAACATCTTGCGCTCGGCAAACTTGTTTATGGCTGGGGAAACACTCTCCTTGTCGCTCTAATTTCAATGGTAATCACCTTGGGCCCGCTGCTCGCATTTTTATACCTTGCGGGATCGTTCAATCAAAGAATTGCAAGATACTACGGTCCGCTCAAACACGAGGTCGTGTTCGACCCGAGCAACCTGACGAACGCCGAGGTCGACCAAATAGGTTACGCTCTTAATTCGGCGGGCTTTTTCGATGACGTACAAACAAAATCCGTTGATGCGGAAAAAACCGACGAGCGCTTCATTATTACAATCTACAGTAATGAATCTGCACGTGATACCGAGTTTTTGGAACTGTGTAAAACACTGCGTTCTGACGTTCAAAAGTCGTTCCCGACAAACCCGATCGTCATCGACGTGGTTATCGATACGCCGCAGAATAGGATCGCACGGCTTGAGTAGGAAGACGCCTGAAATGAAATTCAGAGACAATTTCGCGGTTCGGTTGTGGATCTTTCTGGCCGGCTTCGAAGTTTGGGGGGCAACCGAATAACCCATGAATACAAATACAAAACCTTTATAAATCCTAATGATACCGACGGAGTTTACACCTATCCGTTAGTCGGCGTGACATTGAAGCATGGAAAGAAACAGATCAATGTAGATTGTTTGGTAGATTCGGGGGCGACAGAGAGTCTGTTCAGCTATGATATAGCCGCATTGCTTGGAATTGATCTCACAAAAGCGCCGGAGCAGGAGTATGTAGGCATCGGCACTTCTACATTCAAAGGCAGACGAAAGACGTTTCAGCTAAAGTTGAACGGATTCGACACTTGGATATCGATCAATGCCGGGTTTATTGACCAAAACGAAATGCCCCTGTTGGGGCATTCGGGTTTCTTTGAAAATTACGAGATAGTCTTTAAAGCGTATCAGGAGAAATTCGAGATCAGGAAGCGTTGACAGCCGCGATCAGGATTTTTTTACTGGAAGGAACCTTTCTAAAAGTAACATTCTTGATTCCCTTCTTATCAGCCTCGGCCTTTGCTTCTGTGATGCGACTGCCGGAGCTTACGACTTTTTCGCGTCCTCCGGATCTGGATATTCCAACCCACTGATTCTCGTAAAGAGCCATTTCTTTAGCGACGAGCAGATCATTTTTCGATTGAATATTCTTAATCATTCTTCTCAACCTACCCGATATTAGCACCTGTGTCGCGCGGCATACAAGTAGAATCATGCTATCTTTTTGTTGGAACTTTTGTTTTTTTGCTGTCGTAAGAAATTATTGACAAGGCGAGGTTTCGTGCTTTGTTGCGACAGAGCAAGGGGCAAGTAAAGTTTCGGGAGAATACGTTTTTGGAAGCGTTAAAGGCTGTGGCCGAAATAAATGGTGCGGAACTCGTCAGACGTGCTCGTGCAGGGGACGGCGCGGCGTGGGAGGATATTGTTTCGGCGTATTCACGCCGGATATTTAATCTCGCTTACCGTTTTACATCGAGCGTCGATGCGGCAGAGGACCTCACGCAGGACGTTTTCATCCGCATCTACAAAACGCTCGAGCAGTACGATGCGAAGCAGGGCGACCTTTCGAATTGGCTCATGCGGCTCGCTCGAAATTTGATAATCGACGATTACCGGCACCGCCAGCGAAATCCGCAAAATTCGATGGCCGACGCGGTTGACGATCATTCTTACCATCTTCGCGCAGCCGGGACTTCGGCGCACAAAGAGATGGAGCGGAAGGAGCTGGCATCGCAGGTGCGGGAAGGCATAGATAAACTGCCGGAAGACCTGAAAACGTGCGTTATCCTTCGGGACATCGAGGAATTGACGTATCAGGAGATCGTTGATGTTTTGAAGATACCCGAAGGAACGGTGAAATCGCGTATCAATCGCGGACGCATTGAGTTGGCGAAGATATTAAGAAGAATGAGAGTCGTTACTATTTAAGGAAGTTATTTAACCGCAGATGAACGCAGATAGACACAGATACATGAATTTTGTTTTTGATTGTTATCGGCGTTTATCTGCGTCTATCTGCGGTTAATATTCTGAAATTATGGAGATGGAGCAGCAAAACATAGTGAATTGTTCGACGTTTGAAGAATTGTTGACCGATTATCTTGACAAGACGCTTGATGCGCCGGCGCTCAAGGCCGTTGCTGCTCACGCCCTTAGCTGCCCTCTTTGCCATTCCCTCCTCAACGACGTAAAAGAATCTCTCGTAGTTTGCCGCAATATATCGGCTCCAACGGCGTCAGTGACGCGACTCGAGGCTCGCGTACTTTCGATGACGATGCCGCAGACGGCGATGTCGTGCGAGGATTTTGAAGGCTATTTAACAGATTATCTCGACGGATTTTTGCCGGCAAGCTCGTTCCATCGATGGGAACGCCATGCGGCTTTGTGCACGACGTGTGAGGATCTGCCGGGCATGGTAGTTCGTTCTATAGCGGCCTGTTATACATACAAGATGGAAGAGTTAGCTATTCCTGCGGGCTTGCATGTGCGGATACTCAATTTGACTTTGGGCACGGCCAAAGCAAAAGAGGTGAAAGCCTCATGGGCGGCACGGGCCGGAGAGTGGGTACGCGGGCTGGGCTTCCCTATCGGGGTTCCGCAGCTTGCGCCGGTGGCGATGATGCTCCTTAGTGCATTCCTCGTCTTTAGCCAAACGATATCGCGGGACGGCACGCTGGCCGGCGTTTTCACAACCGGCGTCGATCTTGCCGAACAAACATATCAGCAAAGCGCGGACGCATGGAACGGCAGGCCGAATTCGTCGGTAGAGACGATCAGGCAAGATCCTATAACGGGCACAACCGACGTGTCGCACGAGGATAATAAGTAATGAATTGTACCTATCACAGTCAAAATGCTGCAGTTGTAAGCTGTAACGGCTGTGGGCGGCCGCTCTGCCCGGCGTGTGATCATCGCATCAAGGGGTTTCCCTATTGCCAGGACTGTATCGTTCAGGGCGTCGATCTTTTGAGGCAACAAAGCCGGGCGAATCATGTTCCGTTTGTACAAAAACGAACGTCGCCGGTCATCGCGGCTTTACTTTCGATGATCTGTCCGGGGCTTGGAGCAGCCTATAATGGTCAAACCGTAAAGGCACTGGTGCATTTTGCTGTTTTTGTGGGACTTTTCCAGATGGCGATACTGACCGGCGGAACGGCGCTTTTTGTCGTGGGTTTTATGGGAATGTGGTGCTTTGCGGCGCTTGATGCGTGGCGGTCGGCACAGATGATAAGATCGGGCCTGACGCCGGACGTGGCGGACGACGTTTTGGTACGGAGATTTTCGGGAAATCCAAAACTCTGGGGCGTTGTGTTGACGGTTTTGGGTATCGGTTTTGTTTTTAATCGGTTCATCGACCGCGGATTTCTAACACGGGTGCTCCTGCCCGTGATGCTTATCGGCCTCGGCATTTATGTTCTGCGAGGTTATATTTTTAAGCCGAAGACTGTGGAATCACGATGGAATGAGGCCGGCCCGCAAGCAAGTTTTGCATTGGCCCAAACGCAGTATCGTGAAGCCGACTACAAAGCCTCAGCGGATTTCGGCGATCGTTCACGAACTGGCAGTTGGCGCGACGTTTAGTCGAGGAGTTTTCAATTATGGTGATGTTTTTTAAGGCCGCTTCTATTGCAGGAAGTTTGCTCGTTGTCATCGCATTGGTCATCGCCCTGCTCAAGGCATTGATCGGATTTGTCGGTTTTTTGGCGTTCGCCGTTAAACTGATCATTGTTCTTGCCTTTTTAGCGCTTTTCGCTTTTGTTGGCATGTTGCTTCTTCGTTCGTGGCAGCAAAAACAAAGAACGGACTAGATCGGCAGCGCCCCATCATCTTGTATGCGGGATCATATGCCAAACTGTATATTGCGTACAGTTTGGCACATTTGCTTTTTTGGGCAGCATATGTTGATATAGACGGATGTTTCTTATCTAGGATTTGAAACGGTCAAGGGGTGTCACCCACACTAAGCGGGAGTTTGTTTTATATTTATTTGACTCTTGCGAAAGGTTTCGCGTTAGTCGCTCGCGGCTATTCTTGCGTGATTCCGCGTGCCTGAATATTTTTTATTCGGGCGCGAGATCATTAAAAGGAGCTTAAAAGCATAATGCAGAAAAACGGCAAGTCATACGCTTTTCTTTTATCGCACTCATCAAATTCAAAGATCTATATTAGAAGAGTAGCTGTCTCGAAACGCCTCGTGCATTTTGGATCGCTCGGTATTTTTCTTCTGATCGGCATTACAACTTTAGGACTCGGCATCGGCAAGGTCATTAGTGATCCTGCGTTTGCTGAGTCTATCGCCAAAACATCCGTAGTAACAAAGGTCGCTGCGGAATCAATCAACGAGGCCGAAGCGGCTGAAAATACACGGGCGTCTGAAGCAGCCGATTATTCGCTCAACAGCGGCGGCCCCGAGGAGCTCGATCTCGCCGATGGAGACGACACGGAGACCGACAGCGAGGTTTTGGCAATACGCAAAAGCGCCGATCCTGCTTCCCTGCCCTCGATGTGGGCGCACTTGGGCAAGATCAATAACGAATTTGGCTTTAGGCGTAATCCATTCGGCGGGCGGGCATATGAGTTTCATCCCGGAATGGATATTGACGGCGAACGCGGCGACGCGGTTATCGCACCAGCAAACGGCACCGTAATTACGGCAGGTTACAAAGGCGGCTACGGCAACATGGTCGAGATCGATCACGGCAACGGCCTGACCTCACGTTACGGCCATTTGTCCAAGATAGAAGCCGAGGTTGGCGAGACGGTAACCCGACGCACGCTTCTCGGTTTGGTAGGCTCGACGGGACGTTCAACCGGCCCGCACCTTCACTTTGAACTGCGGCTCAATGACCGCCCGATCAACCCGCGCCATTTCCTTCCGCCCGAACCGACTGATCTGAGTACGGTCACGCGATAGTTCGGATGTAGACATGTTTATTAATAAGGCGAGGCAATTATTGGCTCGCTTTTTGTAATCACACATATAGTTGTTAGTATTTACATATCTTGTATAAAATTTAGCAATCCAACTAGGAATTTCTCTTATGAAACTGAACATTAACCGCGTTTTTTCGCTCGCGATGATCGTCGCGATCTGTTTTTCTAATTTTACGTTAGCCTTTGCTGCCTTTGACGAAGGGATGTATGCACCGGCCCAGATCGCCGGACTGACCTCGCTAAAGAAGAAAGGGCTCAAGATCAAACCCTCGGACATTTACAACCCGGCGGGCGGCGGCTTGACAGACGCTATTGTGCGTCTGGACAGTGGGTGCTCGGCGGAGTTTGTATCGCCGGACGGCCTTATCCTCACCAATCACCATTGCGGATTTGACGCTTTGGTGGCGAACTCAACACCCGACAAGGATTTGGTTGAGACCGGTTTTAATGCCGGCAGCCGTGCCGGTGAATTCAGAGCGATGAACGGCGAGGAGCCTTTCACCCTCACACTCACGCAGCGTATCGAGGACGTGACTGCAAAGATCAAAGCCGGCACGGAAAATCTGTCGGGGAAAGAGCTAGCCGATGCGGTAAAGAAAAATACGGACGATCTGACCAAATCCGAACAGGACAAGGCTCCGAAAGGCTCGAAGATCGTCATTCAAGCTATCGACAGCGGTTATTTTTACTACCTCTATCAGACGGCACAGATCAACGATATACGTATGGTTTACGCTCCGCCGCGAAACATCGGCATCTTTGGCGGCGACCCCGACAATTTTGAATGGACCCGCCACACCGGCGATTTCACTTTTTTACGCGCCTATGTTGCTCCTGACGGCTCACCCGCCGAGTACTCGACTAATAACGTACCGTATCACCCCAAGAAATATCTGACAATGAATATCGGCGGCCTCAAGGACAATGATTTCGTCTTTGTACTCGGTTTTCCGGGCGGCACGTCGCGTTATCGCGAGAGCCAATCGGTTCAATTCGCACGCGATGCCAACTTCCCTTTCCTGGCTAATTGGCTCCGAGCAGAAGGCGACACGCTGAAGCAGATCGGCCAGACCGATGAAGAAAAACGCATCAAGTTTCAGGGCGACGTGGCGAGTTACGACAATTCGCGAAAGGCCTTCGAAGGCGGTTACATCCGCTTGAAACGGGCGAATGCCGTACAGGCACGCCAAGCGGAAGAAGCAAAAATGGCGACGTGGATCGCCGCGAACCCTGACCGCCAAAAGAGATATGGAACGGTGCTCGCCGACCTTAAATCGCTGTCTGAAGAGGCCAATGCGACCTCCAAACGCGACGTCATAATGCCCCGTTTTCCAGATCCGATCTCAGGAGCGGTCTTTGGTTCGATGGCCGCTGCCGCTACGGCGGCGAAACAGGGCCGCACGCTCGACGACAAGCAAAAGGCCGCAATTACCGCAACTCTCGAAAAACGCGATCCTGTCTTCGAGCGCGAGATGCTCAAATTCTTCTTTAAATCGTTCGACGCACTGCCGGCCGATCAGCGTTTTGCAGCCTATGATAAGCGGTTCGCCGGCGTAAAGGGCAAAGCAAGGCGTGACGCCGAGGCGGCACTTGCTTCTCAGATAGCCGAGAGCAAAGACTTCAAAGTGGAGAACATCTTTGCCCTTTCTACGATGAAATGGTCAGAGATCCAGTCAACGTATCCGTTTCTTGCGGGCATAATAGAGGAAAAAGCGGCACTGGCCGTACGCGGTGCCAAGTTCAATGCGAACATCGACCGTCTGCGCCAGCTCTACATGCAGGCATTGAACGAAATGCGCGGTACGGCTACGGTTTATCCCGACGCGAATTTCACAATGCGTTTCTCATACGGCAACGTCAAAGGCTACGCACCGCGCGAGGCTGAATTTCGCACGCCGTTCACAACGATGAAAGGCATGATAGAAAAGAACACCGGTGAAAAGCCTTTCGACGCCCCGCAAAAGCTGATCGATCTCCAGAAAGCACAGGATTTTGGCCGTTACGGTGAAAACGACAGCGTTGTGGTCAACTTCCTCTCAACAACCGACATCATCGGCGGCAATTCGGG
>JBKJJR010000056.1:0-2858 GCA_046597835.1 Pyrinomonadaceae bacterium | reverse complement strand
CTCTTTGGCGGTAATAGGTTGACCGTTAACGTAAGCGACGCCGTCGCTATCTCGGCGGATTTCCGCTGGGTCCCAACCCTCCTTGCGTGTTATGAATTTATATTTGGCTTTTAACCGCATAAGCAGGCCGCCAAGCAAGTTTTGAGCCGCCTGATTGCTAAGATAATCAGCTATCGGTTTTCGGACCTCGTCCAGCGATCTCTTGCCAATTGAGCTTTGGTTTGCTGTATAGAACGCTTTTATTTCGGCTTCGGTCGGAGCGGGCAGCTTTGCTTTTTCATCGGCGATAAGTTTTCCCGAAGTGATGCCACGCGCTTTCGCCTCAAGATCGAGCAGTCGTTCCTTCATCATCTGCTCAAACAGCGAAGTTCGGGTCTTTAACAAATTAGCGGGGAATTCGGCGGCGAGCTTCTGAACATCCGGCGAAAGGTCGCGCAGACGGATTGTGTGGTCTTTCGCAGTCGCCAAAATCTCATCGGGTTTTTGAGCTAGGGCCACAAACACCAAGACACAGATAAAAAGAAAAGCGTAGATCGGTTTCATAAAAATTACAGTTTCGCTGCTGCTCCGATTTTATCAAAAATGCACACGGCCTGCGTAAAAATACGGTCAGTACAAGCAACATTCAGCGACCGTCAAATGATAAAATCACGGAGAATACAAGTATGGGAAAAAAAATGTCGTCTGAGTTTTATCTTCGTGACGACACGATCGCCATCGCAAAGGATCTGCTCGGGAAACTGATCGTAGTTCCCGATACCAAAGGCCGCCGAGTCTCGGGCATGATAGTCGAGACCGAGGCCTATCTCGGCGTAACCGATCGAGGCTCCCACAGCTACGCCGGGCGGCGCACGCCGCGAAATGAAGTGATGTATGCGAACGGTGGCCGCAGCTATGTGTTTTTTGTGTATGGTATGTACAACCAGTTCAATGTTGTAACCGGCGCGGTTGGTACGCCGCATGCAATTCTTATCCGCGCGGTCGAGCCGGTTGAAGCTATCGAAATTATGCGTGAGCGGCGCGGCGAAATGAAAGACCGCAATCTAACCTCCGGCCCGGGCAAACTCTGCATCGCCCTTGCAATCGACCGCGGCCTGAACGGCGAAAGCTTGCGAGGTAAACGCATCTGGTTGGAAGATCACAACTCATTTACAAATGACGAGATCGCCATCGGTAAACGCATCGGAATCGAATACGCCGGTGAAGATGCCGAAAAACCCTGGCGGTTTTGGGTGGGAGGAAACGAATACGTTAGCAAGAAATAAATGCTCTGCGTCCTCTGCGATCTCCGCGTTGAAAGGTTGTATTGAACTCGGAGATCGCAGTGGACGCATGGAATGACAAGAGTTGGAGGTTTGCCTGTGGAACGCCAAAACTGCTATTTTTATAGGTTATGTCAGAAGCAGGAGTTAAGAAAGTGAAGCCCGACATTCGGGCGATAACGCGGCTCGTTCCGCCGAGCGGAAATCTTGTTCAGGGCCAGTCGGAACTGCCGATAGATCCGCAGCTTGCGGCCGAGGCTGCGAAAATAATCGCCGCGAGCCAAAATCATTACGGCGGCAGCGAAGGCAACGAAGATCTGCGTAGAGCAGTCACCGCAAAGATCGCCAAATACAACGGCATTGAGATCGATGCTGACGCACGGCCGTTCGAGGTAATGATCACGAACGGCGGCACGGGCGCTTTGATCGGCATTGCCCAAAGTTATCTCCGTAATAACTCGGCACTCGTTTTCGAGCCGTATTATCCGTATCACCGGCGTATATTAGAAGAATTCGGCGGCCGGACGGAAACATTCGAACTCGATGAAAACCTAACATTCGAAAAGGACGCACTGCTTGCCCGATGTAAAGAATTAAAAGATCGTGCCGACTTTCCATTGAAAGCGATCATCGTCTGCACACCCGCAAATCCGAGCGGCAAGGTGATGTCGCAAGCCGAGCTTGAGGCCGTTGCCGACGTCGCAAAACAGCTCGACCTGCTCGTCGTTTCCGACGAAGTTTACGAGCACTACGTCTCGGGCGAAAACCCGCACGTTTCCATCGCCGGCCTGCCCGATATGTGGGAGCGGACGATCACCGTTAACTCGTTCTCAAAATCGTGGAACATCTCCGGCTGGCGTCTCGGCTACGCCTACGGCAAAGGCGAACTCATCGCTTCGATCAACAATGCGGCAAACGTGATCTACGTCTGCCCTGCGACGCCGCTGCAAGCCGCATTGTCAAAGGTCTTAATGGCCGACGACACTTATTATCCGCGGCTGCGGGAAAAGTTTGACGGCAAACGCGCGTTCGCCAGCGAAATACTGACCGGGCTAGGTTTTGATATCTACAATTCCGGCTCGGCATTCTACCTCTGGGCACACATACCCGAAACCTTCAATGACGCCATTGCGTTTAACGAAATGCTCATGCGCGACGCCGGTGTTGGAATGACGCCCGGAAGCGCGTTCGCCGACAGCGACGATTGGGATGCTCACGTCCGCATCTGCATCGCCCGCGAGGACAACATCCTCGAAGGCGCGATGGAAAAGCTGCGGGCCGTATTAGCCTGACGTTGCCTGATACCAGGGAATTAAATTTGATGAGAATTAACTATCTGACAATTCTGGCGCTTCTTCTTGTCGCGGTGGCGATTTGCGACGCTCAGGTTGCTAAAAACGCGGGCCATAAAGCGGACTTTGGCGGTCGGTGGGTCTCCGAAACAATTCAAGTGTCCGATTCCGTATGGCGGCTCAGGGATACGGACTCAAACCTCAAAATCGAAATGCTCATCTCACAATCGGGTAATGAACTCAGCGTCAAAGAAACGACCGAGGGCAACCCGAAGTTTTCACGTGACAGCGTTTATTACCTCGG
>JBKJJR010000018.1:0-7214 GCA_046597835.1 Pyrinomonadaceae bacterium | reverse complement strand
GTAAAGTTCGCGATAGATGCGATAATTTGTCATTACCTTGAATACATAGGACTTGGTCTCGGCAAAGCCGATCTCGGCGGCGAAGATGCCGGCCTCTTTCGGTTTAGAGCGGTTTAGCCAGCGGGCGGCGTTGTCTTCCCCGCCGTTGTAGCTTGCCGCAACGGCTTCGTCAAGACCGCCGAACTCGGCTTTAAGTGCTGCAATGTATTCACAGCCGATCGCAATATTTGTGCTCGGATTATAAAGATCGTCAGGCTGAAGAGCAGGGAAACCGGCTTGGTTGTTATATTTGAGCGCCGTGTCGTAGGTAAGCTGCAGCAATCCTCGAGCAGCCGAGGGAGATTTGGCATTTGGGCGAAATGTGCTTTCCTGCTTCATGATGGCGAGTATGAACCTTGGATCGAGGCTACGTTTTTTTGCTTCCTGAATGATCTCGGAGCGAAATGCAGCGGGATAGTCAGCGACTGTCGAATAAATCTTTGCAGTGCGCAGGCCACGCTGATCATGGGCCCACCAATTTATTTTATCAGTAGCCAGTCCGCCGTAATAGGAACCATTCACATCTGTGATCGTCCCGAACATCATCAGGGCTTCGTTACGTTTTCCGGAATTTTCGAGAGCGACCCCGCGAAGGTATTTGACTTCGTCCGCACTCGTCATCGAGCCGCCAAACTTTGACTGTGCTAGCATCATCGCCGCCGTTGTATTGGCGTTCGCCCAGAGACCGCGATAGATCTCCATTCGCAAGCGGCCCTGCAAGGCGTTGGTCTCGGTCGGCGTCCCGGCAAACTTTGTTCGGGTCTTTTCGACCCAACCGGTCGCCTCGTCGTATTTGCCGGCCTCGCGCAGAGCGTCGATGATGTTCAGGTGAGCAGATTCGACACGCTCACCGTCCGGATATGTCAGCGTGTATTGTTCGTATATCGCGGCCGCCTCAGCGTTTTTGCCTAGGCGAACATGACAGGCTCCTTTGAACGATAAACCTTCGCGCCCGTCCTTCGTATTGGGATATTTCCGCGCGACACGGTCCAGGAAGGGTATCGCTTTTGAGTATTCGCGTTCCCAGTAATACGAACGCCCGGTCATGAACAATGCGCCGGACATCGCCGGATCGGTCGGGTAATTATCGAATATCTTTTGAAAATGCTCGCGGGCTTCGGGGAATTGACGGTTCTCAAAATAGGCTTGTCCGCGTGACAAATGTTCCGCCGCCGTCAAGGTTGGTAGTTTGCCGTCGGCTCGATTGGTCTTATCCTTTCCGATAACTCCTCTTAATGTCGAATCCGAGGCCTGCGGTATGACCAGCACAGTCAGTACAAACGACATCGCGGCGACTGCGGTTAGGTTCTTCATAAAAGCGAACGGCATGAGTTTACGCATTAGGATAACCGATTGTTAGACGAAACGGCAATAAAAACCGTTGCTGTCGATAAACGAACATTTCTTTGCTATTATTCGTAATTGAGCGTGTAAGAAAAATGATCCCTTGCCAAAATTGCGGAAAAATAAATTCGGGCCAAACCAACTTTTGCCGGTTCTGCGGAACCAAGATCGCGATGCAACAGATCGCGCCCGAGGAGCCTTACACCTATTCTGCGCCCCGTCCGTACTCGTGGAAAACCGATGAGCACCCGGCGGGTAATGATGAACGGCCGACGCAAGTTATTGACCGTTCACGACAAGAGCCGCAGCCCTTTAACCCTGGTAATCAAACGTCGGCTTTTCGTCAGCCTCAAGCCCAGTACGGTTCACAGATCGCTCACCGATCGAATTATGCTGTCGATGCCAACTATCATTGTCCGCGATGCGGCAGCTCGTATTTGCCCGTACTCGACCGCCGCATCTCCACTGCCGGTTGGGTCGTTTTTTCTTGCCTTTTGGTCTTTACCGTTATCTTCTTTTGGATCGGACTCCTTATGAAAGAAGATGTCGCGATCTGCCCGGCCTGCCGTGCAAGGGTCAACTAGCGCAAGTAATAACCTTTTGGATGTTCTATCTTCACTTCGGGGTTTGTACTCGTAACCTCGACTTTGTGATATCCCTTTTTCATGTGCGTCGAAAGATACGTCAACGAAAATTGCCGGCTCAATGAAAGCGTCAGGTCTTTAAAGAATGGCAGATAGTTTAGGGGCGCGATCGAACCGTGAGAAAAGTCGCGCCCTCCGGTTTCCTCGGACAACTTCGCAAGCGCTCCCTGTGACGCCAGAGCGTAAATCGAGTCACCACTTTCCGTCGCCCTGGTGGGCGAATAAAACGAATACACCGCGACGCTTTTGCGCTGAGCCTGCCGGGCAGCCCGTTCAAGGCCCGAGCTCTGCAAGATCGACGCCAGGTTCAGTCCTTGTGAGATATCCAATCCGTCGGAAAATAACAAAATTGCGCGCCTGCCGGCGGGAACGCCTTCGAACCGGGCTACTACTTCCGAAACTCCGTCATAAGGACTACGCGGCGCGAGAGTCGAACTGCCTGACACGATGCGGAGCGACTTTGCCGCCATTGCAAGATCTTGAGTAAACCTTTGGCGAACGTCTATAGTCCCGCTGCGTAAATATGCGACCATCACGCGGGTGCCCTTTGGAAGATCCGAAATAAACTCCTTGATATCTTTTATCTGCAGATTAAAATTTGACGTTAGGTCTTCCTGGATGACGATAGCAATAGACAACGGTGAACTGCTGACGCTGCGAATTGAAAGTATCTGCTGCTCGTCTTTGTCTTCCTTTACGATGAGCCGGTCGGCCTGTACATATTCCTCGGCCTGATTTTCCTTGAGCTCTTTCTTTGTAAAGATCGATATCGGGATCGTTATGGTGCGAACCGTTTGCTTGGGCTCGGGCGTTTGCGAAAAGGCTGTGACTGATAAACCGAACGCCGCGATAAGGGAAAGGATAGATATTGGTAATTTCATATGACTGGTACCGGCTATTAATAATACTATATATGATGCGCGAAGCCGCGTGGCGGTTTGCGGCTTCAGCGTACTTGTTGCGCTAGACTTAATGTGATGATAAATACGCAGGAAATTACGCTTAAAGACCTCGCCCGAGGCCGAAGGCTGAAATTACGAGCGGTGGCCGCGCCTGTGATACTGACTTTGCTGCCCGCGATTCTCACCTTTTTTATGGTTTTTTTTTTCGTGGGCGGCACTGAGACAACCATTATTGCCCTTACTGTCGGAGCCATTGCAACGGCGATAGGTTTCCTTTCCGGAATGGTGATCGCTCTCATGATGGCACGCAAACACTCGTTATGGACGCAGGAAATGCGGGAGAGAATGGCTGCGAACGGCATCAAGGCGGAACAGATCAACTGGTTCCGCAACGAATTGAAGCCCGCCGAAAAACGAGCGCTTAAGGCCGTCGAAGCACGAGACCAGCTTCTCGCCGACGCATACCGCGAAACGCTGGCGTCACGGCTTACCGCTGCACGGATCGTCAGATCATCAAAGCGTGAACTCTTACTTGCGAAAAAGCGGCAAGGCACGGTGAAGCAATTAAAAAGTCAGCGTGCAGACGACTTTCAAAAACAGATTGTGGAGGACATCGAAAAGATCGGGAACATCAACAACGAAGCCAAACTGATGCTCGCCGAGGCCGAATCTCGGCTTGAGATGATCGAAGCCGCCGCCAGCCGAGGCGGAACTCTCGCCGACAGCGAGCTTGCTCTTAAAAAGCTCTCCGCCCGCACCGCCGAACTACCGCTCGCCCTCGAATCGGCGAAACTGACCGAAGAAATACGCCGCGAACTTGAGAAGGAAGAATTAGAATAAGTTTCCTAATAGTTTTCTAATATGATGTAATCTTCCGACGATCGCGTGCAAAAGGCTGCCTGAAAACTTATGCATCCAGACAGCCTTAAAATTTGTCGGCGAGAGGGAACCGCGTTACCGTTCGAACGTATGAATTGAACCTATTAGTTATAGGTGGGTGGCTTTTTGCGTCTTGCGAAGCATCAGAGCCGATGTCACTGGCTTATCTCCTTAAAGAAAAGCACCGATCAACGGCATTAGCCTCCCGGTATTCATATGTTGGCTCAATTATGTATGCGTCCGGTCACGAAAAACGCAGTCAAACTCTCTCGCCAATTTCAATATTACCGCATAAGTGTACATTGCACAATAATAAATGCAGAAGGAAAAAATTGTGTACTATGCGTTGTGAATCGGTGCGGCGTCGTCACGGTGTTTGAGGATGCGGTCGAGGAGTTCGGAACATTCGGAACTTCGCACGGCGAGTTGGGCGTCACTTTGGGCTTGTGTATTTTTTAACTGGTAAAACTCGTCGGCGATATGGAGTGCTGCGAGTATGGCTACCTTGAGTGAATCGACGGTCAGGGTGCCGGACGATATCTCGCGCATTTTGCGGTCGACGTATTCGGCGAGATCAAAAATATACTCATTATCGCCGTCCGAGCGGATGCTGTACGTCTGGTTGTAAATCTCGACGCGTATTGTCTGCTCCGCTGCCTGGTCCCCGTTCTGCGACATTCGTTATCTCCCTGCGGCCTCCGCGGCGTTAATGTCGATCACAGCCATCGCGTCAAGCATTGCCTCAACCCTGGATTGTATCGATTCCCGCTCGGCAAGCATTGCGGCGATCTTTTCGTTAAGGTGTTCGTTTTCGGCGATGGCAGAAGCCGCATTTTCGCGTAGGGTAGCAGCTTCACGCTCGAACTGGTCCTTTTCTTCACGCATTTTCTTTGCGAACTCGATCGTGAGATATATCTTGTCCTCTAAGTGCGAGAATTTTTCCATTCCCGTTAATGCGTTCATTGGGGCGGCTCTCCAGTATCGGATAGTAGAAAACTAGTGTTAATGATTATGTTGGGTTTTTAGAAAAACTTCAAGTAATGGGTGAAGGTTTTTTAGAATCGGGGTTTAATCCCTAGTTTTTTCTCGATAGCTCCGAGAATCTGTAAATGTAGAGCCTCAACCTCTGCCTCAACTAATGTCCTTTGGTCGCTGCGATATTCGAGCCGGATCGTAATAGAACGCTCATCTTCAGCCATACCCTTGCCTTCGTAAACGTCAACGAACAGTATATTTCGGCATAATTCGAAATTCTCCTGCTCGACCGCGTTGAGGATCTCGGCAAATGAAATATTCCGCTTGGCAACAAACGAAACATCGCGGGTTATCGGCGGGAACTTTGCAAGGTGCCGGTAACGACTTGCGTCGACGGGTAGATCGAGAACGGTTCCAAGGTTGATCTCGGCGACAAATACGGGCTGCTTGAACTTATAGTTTCGAGCGATATCGTCGCTCAAACGGCCGAGAAACCCGACGGCAACATCGCCAATTTGAATTGATGCCGCTTGGCCCGCACGCAGGTGCTTAATGTCTGCGGCGACGAATTTTGCATCGCTCACACCCAACGAAGTGAAACTCGCCTCGGCCGCTCCTTTTGCATCGAAAAAATCTAATTCTCTCGACGGCATTGCCCGATCTTGATAAATTTCACCGCCGGTGAGTACCAATGCCAAGACATTTACTTCATTCGGCAACGGTTCCTCGCTATAAACAGACGCAAATATTTTACCAAGCTCGAAAAGTTTCAGGTCGCGTCGATTGTGATTGAGATTAAGTCGAACCGCATCGAGCAGGCCGGGAAGTATGGTGGGACGCATTCGCACCGAGCCTTCGATCACGGAATCCTGCAATGTTACATATTTTTCGGCGGCTTTTTCATCGATCAACCCCGGCACGGTTTCGAACACATCATCAAAATGAGTGTCGATAAAGCTGTAAGAAAGGGCTTCGTCGAAGCCCATATTTATGAGCTGCAGCCTGAGACGTTGTTGCCGCTCCGCGGTAGGTTGGTATTCGCCTGCGTGAAACGCTGGCGGAAGCTCGGTCGCGATGTTTTCATATCCAGTGTGACGAGCAATCTCCTCTACCAAGTCTTCTTCGATGGAGAGATCATGACGCCAGGATGGTGATGTGAAAATTTGAGATCTCGAATTTGCGATCTCAGATTCCGCCTTCGGCTCGATTCCCAAAGCGGTCAATATACTGAAACACTCTTGATGTGGTACATCAATGCCGATTAGGCGCTTTACCGCGGCTGAAATATCGTTTGACTCGATCTCTTTCGGGGCAAATTTCGTCGGGTAGAGGTCGACAAATTCGCCGGCTTTGCCGCCGGCAAGTTCGCAGATCAGCTCATTTGCTCTGTTTGAGGCGCGGATAAGATTCTCTATATCGACACCGCGTTCGAAACGGTAACTTGCTTCAGTAGCGAGATTTAGTTGCCTTGATGTTGTCCTGATAGATGAACGATGAAAATAGGCGACCTCAAGTAATACATTAACCGTCGCGTCGGTAATGCTCGACTCTAAACCGCCCATAATACCGGCGACTGCGACCGGGCTTTCAGCATCGCAAATTGCCAACATTGAATCGTCGAGCTTGCGTTCGACCTCGTCGAGCGTGGTTATCGTTTCGCCGTTACGCGCACGTCTGACAACGATGCGATCTTCGTTCAATTTATCCAGATCGAACGAGTGCATCGGTTGGCCAAGTTCATGCATTACGTAATTCGTAATATCGGCAACATTGTTGATCGAGCGCTCGCCGATCGCTTCGAGTCGGTCAACCAGCCATTTAGGGGACGGAGTGATCTTGACGTTTCTAATTATTCGCGCTGTGAAACGATGGCAAAGATCGGCGTCTTGAATCGACACCAGACTTTGGTTGTCGTTTTTTGCCTCCGAATTCTCGACTTTGGACTTTGGACTTTGGACTTTGGACTGAGATATTGCCGCGATCTCGCGCGCGACGCCAAGATGCGACAAGCAATCCGGCCGGTTGGATGTCAGGTCAATGTCGAATACAGAGTCTTTGCCGTGCGGATGAATGCCTTCGACCGCCAAACCCACCCCCGTCAGCTGTTTCGCTAAATCTGTTGGCGGCAGATCAATTTCAACCAAATCTTTCAGCCAGTTGTAACTAATATTCATAAAGGCAATACTGCAGAAATGCAAGGGTTAGAAATCGCCCGTTCGGCCTATGAATATCAGGGCTCATTTCTCTTGCGTTGCTTTCGCGAAATCTAAATTGTTTGCGGCATAGCCGAAAGATCTTTTTCGTATTCCAACACTTCTGCGGCGAGTGCTAATTTCTGAACCATCTTATCAAAAATGAAAAAATGTACAGGATAAGATGCATACCAATATAAGAATCCAAACAGGCCTTTTGGCGCGAAGAGCGCAGTCTG
>JBKJJR010000254.1:0-4402 GCA_046597835.1 Pyrinomonadaceae bacterium | reverse complement strand
GATCGATGATATCGACGCCGAACTCGACTACAAACGCATCGGCAAACTGCTCGAATTTCTAGAAGGAAAAACACAGACTTTCGTGACCACTTCGAAGGAAAGTCTGGTCGAAAGATTTGGCTCAAACGCACTTGTTTTCAGAGTCGAGAATGGCGTGGCAAAAATGCAATAGAATCAAGACTTTTATTGATTTTCGCCGCTGTGCTATTTCTGTAAAAAATGGTAAAATAATCTATTGGTTTACGGGTCATTTTTATGACTCTTCAGAGCAGCATATCGGCCACAATTACCAAATCAATTAATCAGTAAACGAGGTTTCAAAATTGGCTAAAGCAAAACAGGAATACGGGGCAGATCAGATAACGGTTTTAGAGGGTCGCGATGCGGTGCGCAAGCGTCCGGCGATGTATATCGGCTCGACGAGTGAGATCGGTCTGCATCATTTGGTTTACGAGGTCGTGGACAATTCGGTTGACGAGGCGCTAGCAGGCTATTGCGACACGATTGAGGTCGCGATCCACATGGACAATTCCGTTACGGTCGTCGATAACGGCCGCGGCATTCCAACCGACATTCACAAGCAGGAAGGTCGCAGCGCGGCCGAGGTCGTGATGACGATCCTCCACGCGGGCGGCAAGTTCGACACAAACTCCTATAAGGTTTCGGGCGGCTTGCATGGTGTCGGCGTAAGCTGCGTAAATTTCCTTAGTGAATATCTGCGGCTCGAGATCTGGCGCGACGGTGCAACGCACGAGATGGAATTTGAAGCCGGAATACCGGTTGCCCCGCTCAAGCAAACCGGCACGACGACAAAACGCGGCACAAAAATCACATTCCGCCCGGATTCGAGCATTTTCGAAACTACGACCTACAGCTTTGAAAAGCTGTCCGAGCGGCTTCGCGAAAAGGCGTTTCTGAACAAGGGTATCCGCATTTTTATCAAGGACGAGCGTGACGAGGGCGAAAAATCGCACGAGTTTTATTACAAAGGCGGCATCGCCGAATTCGTCAAGCATCTCAATAAAAACAAGAGCCCGCTGCACGACGAACCGCTCTATTTCGAGCTTATAGCAGACGAGCTTTCGATCGAGGTGTCGATGCAGTACAACGACAGCTACGACGAAAAGATCTTCTCGTTCGCCAACAATATCAACACCGTGGATGGCGGTACGCATTTATCGGGTTTTCGCGGTGCGATCACGCGGACGATCAATAACTACGCTGAAAGCTCGGGCCTGACCAAGAATGCGAAAGTGACGCTAACGGGCGACGACGTGCGTGAGGGGTTGGTCGCCATCATCAGCGTCAAGATCCCGCAGCCGCAGTTTGAGGGACAGACAAAAGGAAAGCTAAATTCGCCGGTCAAAGGCCCTGTCGAGTCTTTCTTGAACGAAAAGCTCGGCGAGTTCTTTGAGCAGAATCCGGGCGTGGCGAAAAAGATCGTCGGCAAGGCTGTCGATGCCGCCAGGGCACGAGAAGCCGCCCGCAAGGCCCGCGAGATCGTGCGTAAGAGTGCTCTTGGCAGTTCGACCTTGCCGGGCAAACTGGCTGACTGCCAGGAAAAGGATCCGGCGTTGTCGGAGATATATATCGTCGAGGGCGATTCGGCCGGCGGTTCGGCAAAACAGGGGCGCGACCGAAAGAACCAGGCGGTCCTGCCGCTCAAGGGTAAAATTCTCAACGTGGAAAAGGCCCGATTCGACAAAATGCTCGGCCACGGCGAGATCAAGGCGCTCATAACCGCACTCGGAACGGGCATCGGCAAAGAGGATTTTGATGTTTCAAAACTTCGTTACCACAAGATATGCCTGATGACCGACGCCGACGTGGACGGCAGCCACATCCGCACGCTTCTACTGACGTTCTTTTACCGGCAAATGCCCGAACTGCTTGAGAACGGCTATGTGTATATCGCCCAGCCGCCGCTTTACAAGGTCAAACGCGGCAAAAAGGAAGAGTACATCAAGGACGAAAAGGCGATGTTCCGCTACCTGATGCGGATGGCGACGGGCGATTCGCAGATAAGCTCTGACTCGCGCCCGATCACAGGACGCGAGCTTTCAAAGGCGCTGGAACAGACCGAAGAGCTAAGAAGCTACTCGGCACGAGTCGCGCGCCGTGTTTACAACGACGCCAGGCTTGTGACGCTGCTGCTCGACGCTTTTGCGGGACGTGAAGGCGTTCTCGCCAAAAATCACGTCAAGCTGCGCAAGATATTTGGCGAACAGGAGATGATGGCCGAGATCGAAGGCAAACTGGCCGCAGCCGGTTACAACACCGAGCTTACCAGCGACCAAGAGCACAGCCTGTGGGAGATCGACATCGCGTACCCGAACGGCCAACGCCTCAAGATCGACTGGAATCTTGCGAGCTATGTCGAATTTCAAAAGGCTATTGAATTGAAGAAATCACTCGAGATGGATTTTCCCGCACCGTTCATTCTCGGTGAGAACGGCAAAAGCGAAACGCTCGACTCGCGCGAGGAACTACTCGAAAAGGTCATGGCAATGGCCAAGAAAGACCTGACCATCCAGCGTTATAAAGGTTTGGGCGAGATGAACCCTGAACAGCTCTGGGAAACCACTATGGACCCCGAGAAGCGGACGATGCTCCAAGTCCGTATCGAAGACGCCATCGAAACCGACGGCATCTTCACCGTCCTCATGGGCGACCAGGTCGAACCCCGCCGCAAATTCATCGAGGACAACGCTCTCGACGTCAAGAACCTGGACGTTTAAGACCTAGGCACAGAACAACGGGCGCGAGGAAATATGTTTTAATAGTTCCCCTCGCGTCCATTTTTGCGCCGCGAGGCGACGGATATTACCCCGAGACGGACGTTGAAAGTTATCAATGTCGGGTAATTTCAGAGCAAAGGCGACGCATTTTATGGTCAGATGGACGCCGTTTTTCAACGCTTTTTCGAACCCGTCCGCGACATCACTAAAAAGGTCGAAATCGGTAAGACGGGAATGGCATGGACAGATTCCTGCCCGGGACCATGGCAGATAAAATTTGGGTCGCGGGCCTGCTCGGATCAGTTTTGGTTTCCTCTTTGTGATCTCTGTGTCTTTGGCTCTGTGATCTCTGTGTTTGCGGGGATCTTTAACACAGAGGGCGCAGAGTTAAGACACAAAGGTCACAGAGATCTTAGATCGAATCACTAGCCACACTTGACCCAAGATGCAAGAATGTGCTATATGTGATACATTATGGCACTGGAAAGAGAATTTGAGAGATTCCACGGCGGGCCGAACGAGGCGGCGTCAAAGCGGCTTCATGTCACGATCAGCCCGGCGAAGCTGATCCTTTTAAACCGCAACGTCTATAACCTCTTAGGGAAACCATCCGCCGTTTACCTAAATTTCTCACGAACGAGAGATATCATCGCCCTCGAACCCGCCAGCCCGCGCGTGCCCGAGTCGTTCCCCGTGATCCAGAATACCTGCAACTGGCGCATCAACGCCGCCCCATTTTGCCGGCATTTCAACATCGACATCGACACCCAACTAAAATTCATCCGCCCCGAGCTCGAAGGCAGTGCACTGATGCTCAAACTCACCGAAACCATCTCAGTCGGCGGCAGAAAGCGGAGAAAAAGGAAATAGGCCTTTCGTCCGCTTAACTCCCAGGCCAAAGAAAACAGCCACAATTTCATCGAGAGCAACTCTCTTAACGTAAAGATTTTAGACGTCTAGTCCGCGCCAATTCTTTGCCGACCCGTAATGTAAATATCGAACGTCCCCGTGGGGCCGAGGCCTCCGGGGCGCGTGGATGACATTACCATTGTTCTGCCGTCAAAAGTGACGAATGGAGCAACGTCACGATAACCGTCGGCATTGATATTCGATCCCAAGTTCGCGGCCGTCGACCAGGGCTGATAAACCGAGTTGCGGGTTGTCACCCACAATTCGTCAAATGTCCTGTCCTCGGTCAGATTGGGCCTGTTTGAACTGAAAATCATCTCAAGGCCGTCGTCGCGCACCCAGAAACAGGTCTCGATCGACGGCGTGTTCAACTCCGAAACGTTGACCGGCAATGCGAAGCCGAGATCATCTATCTCGCTCATGTAAATATCCGGCCCGCCAAACCCGCCCGGCTTGTTACTCGAAAAGAATAATTTGCGCACCCGTCCTGAGTCCGCAAACAGGTAGTTCGATGCCAGCTCGGTGGACGACGTATTGATCACCGATCCCAGATTTACCGGTGCACTCCAACCCGTTTCGTCGTTAACATGTCTCCGCGAAATGGCCCAGATGTCAGCCTGCCCAAAGCCGCCGCCCGAGCGGTCGCTTTGGAAAAGCAGAACACGGCCGTCCGACGTTAGAGAACGAACAAGCTCCGTTCCCGAGGAGTTGATCACAGGCCCGAGATTCACCGGCGTGCCCCATGCGGAATTTTT
>JBKJJR010000037.1:0-6468 GCA_046597835.1 Pyrinomonadaceae bacterium | reverse complement strand
ACGAGGGAAGCACGTTTAAGATACGAGAGATGACGCGATATTTTTGGATTATTGGTTCCGAGTGCCGATGCAAAAAAGCATACGCAAACCTCGCCGTCACGCATTAAATTGATAAGCCGCAATCTTGTCCGGTCAGCTAGAGCCGCAAAAAATAGTTCCGCATCAAAGCCGTTATTCTTTGCCATAAAAAAATTATAACACACTACATTTATGGCTTGACATAATTATAAATCATGATTATTATTGAAATACAATTATGGTTATACATAATTGTTAATACCGAAAGGAGAAAAATTATGAATAACATTAATACATTAAAAGCACACTTGGCACTCAAAGTTTCAAACGTAGAGAACAGCATCGAGTTTTACAAAAAGATGTTCGGCATCGAACCAAGCAAGGTTCGCACCGGCTATGCAAAGTTTGACGTGCTGAACCCGCCGCTCAATTTCACGCTCAATCAGGGCGCATTCGACGGGCACGGAGCGTTGTCGCATCTTGGCATTCAGGTCGCCGCGACCGACGATGTAATTGCTCTTCGAGATCAATGGAAAGCCAGCGGCCTCACGCCTCGCGAAGAAATGCAGACGACCTGTTGCTATGCTCTTCAGGACAAGGCCTGGGTTCACGACCCCGATGGTAACGAATGGGAGGTCTTCGTCGTCCTCAAAGACAACCTCGGCGAGGAAGCTAAGAAAAGCGACGAGGCGACATGCTGCACGCCGACCTTTACAAGCATCGCCGGCAAAAAGCAGGAAGTCGCAACCGCCTGCTGCTGATATATTGAGGTTAATATGAACTTAGCAACTTTGGATGAAAGGTTTAAGAGGTCGACGTGTCCGCTTAATAGCGAGTGCATTGACAGATCGAACGTGCAGCGCTTTTCACATCTCTTTGAAAGCGATTGGGAAGTTTTCGTCATTAAACATGATAAAGTTTCCGGTGCTTATAAGTGGTTTACCGACTGCTGCGAACGGCTTGTGGCTAGGATAAAAGATGAAAAACGACCTTCTCCGGCGGTTTGCTGCTGAATTCCTTGGCACGGCGATGCTGCTTGCTGCGGTGGTCGGTTCGGGCATAATGGCCGAGCGATTGTCGGGCGGCAACGTCGCCGTTGCTTTACTCGCAAATTCAATTGCGACGGGAGCGGCTCTCATTGCGTTGATACTGACGTTCGCTCCGCTTTCCGGTGCTCATTTCAATCCAGCGGTGACCTTGTCCGAAGCTCTCAACGGCGCAATTAAATGGAAAGAAGCGTCCGGATATTTGATTGCACAGATCATCGGTGCTTTGGGCGGGGTCGCTCTGGCAAATCTGATGTTCGATCTGCCTTTGTTTTTTGTTTCAACAAAAGTAAGGAATGGCCCTTCGCAATGGCTCGGTGAGTTTGTCGCCACGTTTGGTTTGATCGCTGTGATCGCCGGTTGTTCGCGTTTACAAAAGAGAGTTGTCATTCCATTCGCCGTCGCCGCTTATATCACGGCGGCGTATTGGTTTACGTCGTCAACTTCATTTGCAAATCCGGCGGTCACTATCGCACGGTCGCTTAGCGACACGTTCGCCGGCATTCGCCCTATCGACGCACCGGCATTCATAATTTCGCAAATACTCGGTGCGATCGCTGCCACAATTATCTTTCGATGGTTGATCCCGGTTGAAAAAATATGACCCACATGAAAAGAGTCCTCATACTCTGCACCGGAAACTCGGCCCGCAGCCAGATGGCCGAGGGCATTTTGTGTCACATCGCAGGTGACAAATACGAAGTCGAAAGCGCCGGAACCATCGCAAGTTTTGTCCGCCCACAAGCCATTGCTGTAATGCGTGAGATCGGCATCGACATTTCCGGCCATCGCTCAAAGTCTCTCGACGAATTTCTCGATCAACATTTCGATTACATCATCACCGTCTGCGACAACGCCAACCAAACCTGCCCCATTTTTCCCGGCAAAGCCTCACGAATTCACTGGAGTTTCGAAGATCCCGCCGAAGCCACCGGCACAGAGGATGAATTGATCGCCGTTTTCCGCCGCGTCCGCGATGCGATCAAACAACGTATAATAGATTTTGAGCAGCAAATACAATGAACAAGCAACAATATTGGGAAAACGTTTATCAGACAAAAGGCCGTAACGAGGTTAGCTGGTTTCGCGAACATCTTGATACGTCGCTTCGCATGATTGCCAATACGGGTGTTGGGAAAGATACTGCGATAATCGACGTTGGCGGCGGCAATTCAACGTTGGTTGACGATCTGCTCGAAGACGGCTTTATAGATGTTTCGGTGCTTGATATTTCCGCGAAAGCGATCACTGACAGCAAACAACGTCTTGGCATGAAAGGCAAAAAAATCAACTGGATCGTGGCTGACATTACGGCCGTTGAACTTCCCCCGGATCACTTCGATGTTTGGCACGACCGCGCTGTCTTTCACTTTCTCACCGACGCGGAAGATCGACGCAAATATGTCCAACTCGTTATGCGTTCCCTAAAGCGAGGAGGGCATATCATCGTCGCTTCATTCGGCCCCAAAGGCCCGCAGAAATGCAGCGGCCTCGATGTTGTTCGCTACAGTCCCGAAAGCATGCACGACGAATTTGGCAATGCGTTCAATTTAGTCGAGAGCATCGGCGAAACGCACGACACAGCATTTGGCACGACGCAAGATTTTGTCTATTGCTATTGCCGCAAACTCTATGAACCCGACTATCAATGAGTTAGTCATTTACGTTCCCGCCGAGGACTTCGAGATTTCCAAGGATTTCTACACGGCGCTCGGCTTTGAGCTGACCGAGGGTTGGGGTGATACGATGGATTGTCGGCTTGGCGGAGCGGTGTTTCGGCTGCAGAATTACTACGTCAAAGACTGGGCGAATAATTTCATGATGAAGTTCGACGTGGACGATGTAGGTGCTTGGTACGAACACGCTAAAAAGGTCATCGACGGCGGCGGCTATGGACACGCTCGCTACGCCGAGCCGGAGATGATCGGCGACACCACGATATTTCACGTCTGGGACCCGTGCGGCGTTCTTCTTATCTTCATTCAGTAATTCCCGATAACTACTGCCTTTGTGTGCTGACGTACAGACGGGCCTTTTGAAAGGCGTATCTTATAGAAAGTCCGGCGAAACCATTGATCTCTTTCTTGATCGTTTCAACGGCTTAACATGACGAGGGGAAGCGGCATAGGCCGCATTCAGCAGTAATGCTGTTAAAGAAGGATGTCTGAGTTTTGGCTCTCGGACATCCTTTATTTTTTGCGTTTCACCAAGCTCCTGCGCGGCCGTACTATTTTTGCTAAATTCCGGAGTTCAAGTAAGAGGATGCCGTCTTCCATGGCGGCGGAGCGAAAACGGACAGTCCGGTCAAGCCTGATATCGTGTTTGCGTACAACGCCGCGTCCGCGATGCGATCATCCAACGCCTTACGGATTTTGTAAAAGGGAATTCGTGAGAAAGCGGCATTTCATGCTACATTTCCCGTAAGTAATTCCTATGAACACTCTTTACTACGGCGATAATCTGAATATTCTGCGGCGGTATATCAAGGACGAGTCTGTCGATCTGATATATCTCGACCCGCCGTTCAACTCGAACCGCAACTACAACGTGCTTTTCAAAGACGAGAGCGGGCTTGAGGCCGATTCGCAGATCATGGCTTTCAAGACAATTGGCATTGGAAAAATGCGGCATCGACCTACGACGGTCTTATCCCGCGACAGGCGACAAGGTTTCCGAAATGCTCCAGGCCGTTCGCTCCTTCATCGGCGAAAACCAGATGATGGCCTATCTCGTGATGATGGCCGTCCGCCTAAATTTGGATTCGATTACGGTTGCCGCACGCGGTCGCAGCATCTTATGTACTAAGTTTTCTAAAGGTGAGAGAGGTCGTATATCATTCTTTACCGGTTTAATGTTGTTATCTGGAATGCCTATTTTCTGACGATTGATATGTCTATTCAAAACTCCAATCAAATACGTTTTAGTCGGCGGAATTTCATCGCTTTCTTTTCTAGCCTCGGGCTGTCCTCGACACTCTTCCCCGGCGTCTTGTGGGCGCAGGTTCAGGAGAAAGCCGCGCAAAAGATTACGAAGGAGATGCTCATTGTTGCCGAGCAGATTGCGGGACTGCATTTTACCGATGCGCAACGCGAGATGATGCTGGCAGGAATTAATGAGAATCTTACGTTTTATGATGAAGTGCGCCGAGTGCATCTCGATGTGAGCGTCGTTCCTGCTTTACATTTCAGTCCGATTTTACCCGGAATGAAGTTTAACAAGAGAAACTTGCCGTTCCGCCCGACGACCGCCCGGGCTTTGACTCGTCCAAAAGAAATTGAAGATCTCGCCTTTTGCACTGTTATTCAACTGGCACAGCTGGTCAAGACTCGCAAGGTTAGTTCCGTGGAATTAACTGAGATGTATCTCTCCAGACTCAAAAGATACGACCCGGTGTTGAAGTGCGTGATCACCCTAACTGAAGAGTTGGCGATGAAGCAGGCACACCGCGCCGACGCCGAAATCGCCGCCGGAAAATACCGCGGGCATCTGCACGGCATCCCCTGGGGAGCCAAAGACCTGTTAACGAAAAAGGGTTATCGCACAACTTGGGGCGCCGCGCCTTTCAAGGAACAGATGATAGACCAGGACGCGACCGTCGTAACGCGTTTGGAAAAAGCCGGCGCAGTCCTCGTAGCCAAGCTTTCGACCGGCGAGCTGGCCCATGATGACGTGTGGTTTGGCGGACAGACCAAGAATCCATGGAACACAAAGCTTGGCTCGGGCGGTTCGTCAGCCGGCCCGGCATCTGCGACCGCGGCGGGCCTCGTCGGTTTTAGCATTGGCACGGAAACCGGTGGTTCCATTATTGAGCCGGCAACAAAGTGTGGAACAACAGCACTGCGCCCGACTTTTGGGAGAGTGAGCCGTTACGGTGCCATGCCCGGCGCCTGGAGCTTCGACAAGATCGGCCCGATGTGCCGCTCAGTCGAAGATTGTGCTCTTGTTCTGAAAGCTATCCACGGTACGGATGATCAGGACCTTACCGTCGTCGATCTGCCGTTCAATTGGGACGCGAATGCCGCTGCAACAAAGTTAAGGGTTGGTTATCTGAAAGCGGCCTTCGACGAAGAACATGTGCTCAAGGAAGAAGCGGGAAATGACGCGGCGACTATGGAGAAATTGCGTAAAATAGGCTTTGACTTGAAGGCCGTCAGATTGCCCGATTATCCGATTAGTGCCGCTTCGCTCATTGCGGCTTTCACCGAGATTGGAGCAGTTTGGGATGAAATGATCCTCAGTGGAAAGGACGCGCTGCTCACCCGACAGGACGAATATCATCTTGGAAATCTAGGTCGCAGGGCATATATGATTTCGGCGGTAGAGGCCGTTCGAGCGAACCGTATCAGGACACTGATCATGCAGTCGACGGCACAGATATTTGAACAGGTTGATGTTTATGTGGCTCCGTTTAGCAGAACCGATTCAACCCCGCCAGTGAGCGGAATCAATATGCAATTAACGAACTTCACGGGGCATCCGGCGGTCGTAGTGCAGAATGGATTCACTCGTGATGGCCTGCCGACAGGCATAACGTTCATCGGTAACTTATACGGTGAGGCTGAACTGCTGCTGGTGGCAAAAGCATATCAAGATGCGACGAATCATCATCTCAAGCACCCGAAACTCAACTGGCTATGAAGTGGTTATCAATAAAGCGATTTTGCAGACCAGGTTGTCACCGAACAATTGAATGGACGTCAGTGTGAAACTGCGGCTTTGTTATCCCCTTTTCCTTTTAGCCTAAACAGGTTTGGTGGCGGTTTCGCCCATGTGAACTCGGTCGTTGGGCGAACTGGCAAGAAAGATTCGGACAAAGGCATCGACGGTATCGAGGTTTTGTTGACGACAATTCGGGCAAACCAAAACGAGTCATCGTCCAGATCAAAAGCGGGCACGTCAAATCCGGCGACATCCGCGACCTCGTCGGAACCCTCGACCGCGATGCGGTCATCCCGGAGGGCACATAGCCACGTCGTTTACGGCGTGGTAGGTTTGTCAGACGCCGACCTAGGGCGTTTTAACGTCCTTACCTTTTTTCGGCTTAAGCCAGGATATCCAAGCCCGTTGAAACGGGCTGAATGGTCTTTTCCCGATCCCAACCACGCCCTAAAGGGACGTGGCTATATGCCGCGAAAACGCGGAACTCGGTTTTGCCGCTCTTTTTGCGGTTAGCCTAAACAAGTCATTCCTCGTCACGGCTGATGCTCACGCCGAGATTGTCGCGGACGTGTTTTTGTTTTTTTCCTTTTGAATCAAACGAATACCAGATCTTGGGCTTGCCGGTGTATTCATCCTCTTCTTCGATCCAGATGTCTTTGCCGTAGTCATTTTGAGTTTGTTTCAGGCCGCTCAGCGAAGACAGCTGCTGCTGCCTACTCATTTTTCGCACTCTCTTTAGGCGGCG
>JBKJJR010000017.1:0-2994 GCA_046597835.1 Pyrinomonadaceae bacterium | reverse complement strand
TTATCCGTGGCGGCGGATCAGGGACGAATTCGGTGTCGAGCTTCGGCTTTGTCCAGAGCGAAATGGCCGCATCGACCTGGAAGAATTTTGCTCGCTCATTGACTCAGATACAAAGGTGGTTGCGATCAGTTCTGTGCAATACGCTTCAGGATTCAAGGCCGACCTTGAACGCATTGGCCGACAGGCGCGTGCAGTTGATGCATTGTTTTGTGTCGATGTTATTCAAGGCTTCGGAGCGCTGCTCTACGATCTTCCAGCCCAATTCGTTGATGCCGCATGCGGGGCAAGCCATAAATGGCTCTGTGCTCCTGAGGGCTGCGGGATTATTTACCTTTCCGATCGAGCCCGCGAGCGTATTAAGCCGACGCTTGTCGGTTGGATCAGCGTTGAAACGCCGTGGGATTTTGAGGATCGCGAGCAGCCTTTCAAATCGACAGCCCTCGCGTGGGAAAGCGGAACGGGAGCGTCGTCGCTCTTTTACGGCCTCGAGCAGAGCTTGAAACTTCTTCACGAAACAGGTGCTGAAAACATTGAACGGCATCTGAACGACCTAACCGATCACCTATGCGACAGCCTCGCCGGAAAGGATTATGAGATCGTCAGTTCGCGCGCACGAGGCGAAAAATCACAGATCGTATGCATCAAGCATCGCGGCGATCTAAGCTCAAACCAGATCGCTGCGCAGCTTGAAGGTGAAAAGATAATCGTCAGCCCGCGCGGCGACCGTGTCCGCATCTCGCCGCATTTTTACAATAATATTGAAGATGTAGAACGGCTTTTAGAGATACTGCCCTAATGAAGATTGTCTCGATCATCGCGAAGCAACTCGGCGGAATCAGTCTGCTGTCGGTTTACGATAGAAGCTCGAATCTTTCTGGCAATTTGTAATTGGGTCAGTGGTGTTACGTCAGGCGTAAATCCGTCCAGATTCAGCCGCGTCATCCCGCCCGCGTCGCTAAAGGTCGGCATGCTCGCGCGCTTATATTCGCGTATAGAGAAAAAGGCGTATCCGGTAATTATGCCGGCAAATATCGCGAAGGCAAGTCCACCCACGATCGCGAGAAATGTGGACATAAAGATGTCCGACGTCGTCAGGACGAATGCCCGTTCGGCGCTGATAATGTAGGGATTTTTACCCAGCCATTGAACCACCTTTTCGTACTTAACCTGATCGAGCAGAGCATTGGCCGCCGTCTGATCAACTGCGTCAAAGACAAACGCATTATAATTGCCGATCCTGCGATAAACTGTCGTTTCGTCACCGTCTAGTTTTTCTATAAATATCCCGTCGGCTTCGATCGAGCTTTGAGGCGTCGAATATTCGATTATCAGCAATTTGCCTGCGTCGTAGGAGGCCGTCACAGCCTCCGTTCCGCCGGAAAAATCGATCAGGTCAAGTACCGGACGCTCACCCAGAGCTAATTTGAGTTCCCCAACGCTCTTGGCATATATCGTTTGCAGACGAAGGCTCTCCCAATCAGGCAGATGCTTGATAAGAACAGGGATCTCATCCTTTTCCAGGCTTGTGTACGCCAGCGCACCTACAGACTGTCCAAACGTAGTTAAACTGACAACACAAGCCAGAAATAATGCGGCTATAACTCTTTCTAACGAGGTTTTGAACATTTTACTCGCAATTTGACAAAAAACAGATATTAATGGTGTTTATACATAAATTTTAACATTCTTTATTAAGTTGAGCCTTTAAAACACGAGGTTTTTGACTATACCAAAGCGTGTATTATTTGAGGCACCCGTAACACTGTAAAGTGTATGCATCCGTTTTTGGATGATGTTCGAATTAGAAATTATGTCCGAAAAAACACAACTAAGTAGGGTTTTCAACGTGAATTAGCTTAATAAAGTTTACTTTCAACTGTTTGGCACGGCAATTGAGATGTAATAGCAAGGAGGGAAATAATATGACAACCGAAACACTAAACTTTCCGGTATTCCACAGTGAACAAGGGGTAAAGATCGACGAGGTGGCTTTTGCACCGGATACTTTTATCGCTGACGTAGGTACGGCGAAGGACATCGAACTGGCAAGGGTGGCCGCTCAGGGCAATATGGCTTCGTTTGAGGAGCTTTACAGACGGCATCACCGGCGCGTGTATTCTGTTTGCCTTAGAATGCTGCAAAACACGTCCGAGGCTGAAGACCTGACGCAGGACGTATTTATCCAGCTTTATCGCAAGATCGGCAGTTTTCGCGGGGATTCGGCTTTCACCACATGGCTGCACCGCATGACGGTCAATCAGGTTCTGATGCACTTTCGCAAACGAACCGTGAAATACGAAAAGACGACCGAGGAAGGCGAAACGCCCGTGCAGATCGTCTCGGGCACGGCAAACCCTGAAAAAATGCGGATCGTGGACAAGATCGCTCTCGACAACGCGATCGGGCAATTACCTGCCGGATACAAGAGTGTATTTATGCTCCACGATGTCGAAGGCTTTGAGCACGAAGAGGTCGCCCGCATTCTGGGCTGCTCAGTAGGCACCTCAAAATCGCAGCTTCACAAAGCACGCCTCAAACTGCAGAAGCTTTTAAGAAAGAAAGCAAACCCGCGTCTGGTTGGACTAAACGCATAATATCCTGTCAAAACTGGGTAAACAATATTCGAAATCATAAATAACTAAGAGGCTGTCTGAAACCAAATTTTCAGACAGCCTCTTTGTTTATGAATTCATTTTGCAGAAAGAGTCGAGAAAAATATCCAACATCCTGTCGGAACCGGGAGCGTTAGCGACTGGGGTCTTTTCCTGGATCATCGGAAAGTTCGGTCAAAATCGGAAAACCACGCCGTATCGAGAAAGTTAAGCCAAAATCGGAAAACCACCTCATATCGAGAAAATTGGCATTTCGCAGAATAAATGTTGATGCTATGTTGGGTCTATGTACCAGAACCGCATCTGCCGCTCGACCTCTAACCGCCGCCCGCAATTCTTCATCCGCCGAACTGATTTCGCCTTCGACGAAAGAGTCGCATAC
>JBKJJR010000232.1:0-10387 GCA_046597835.1 Pyrinomonadaceae bacterium | reverse complement strand
TTGTATTGAAGGGCGAGCGCGTTCTGATCGGCGAACCGGGCGGGCATGTCGTTGTAAACCCGACAGGGAACTCAGGCCTCGGCAAGGCAGGTAACGGCGATACGCTGACCGGAATTCTAGCCGGGTTTGTCGCTCAGGCTGTGCAGTTTAAGATCGATATTTTCGAGACGGTCGTCGCGGCGGTCTACATTGCCGGAATGGCGGGCGATGTAGCTGAGAAGAAATACGGCAAGCGTGTCATGACGGCGTCGGATGTGCGTGAGTGTCTGACGGAGACGTTTGAGCAGCTGGAAGGGAATTGAAAACAGGATGGAAAGGATATTCGGGATTGGAAAACGGAAAATTATCCTGTTAATCCTGTATATGCCGTTAATTTATTGATGGACGAGAGAGAGATTATTTGTAAAACGCCGGAGGAGATGTTTGCTTTTGGCGAAAGGCTCGGCGGATCGCTGCGAGGCGGCGATGTCGTTATGCTTTACGGCGGACTCGGCGCGGGCAAGACGCTGTTGACCAAAGGCATTTTGAACGGGCTTGACTTTGATATCGACGAGGTTACAAGCCCGAGTTTTTCGCTTGTAAATCTCTATAAAACAAAGAGTTTTAATGTGTATCACATTGATCTCTGGCGGTTGGACGGCAGCAAGAATCCCGCCGAGGCGGTCGGCCTGGGTGAGATTCTAGAGAACGAAAATGCCGTTACTATCATCGAATGGGCGGATCGGCTTGGCGATTTTGCATTTCCGGATCGCACGATCTCAGTGAAGATCGAGGGCGACGGAGAGGCTCCACGGTCGATAGTTATTTAAGAAATGGTTCGAGCGCAAAAGATTTAACATCGATTTGCTTTGCGGCGGATATTACTTTTCTTATAATTTAGACCGCCATATATGACACTTTTGGAAATGAAATCGGCAAAGACCGTTCCACAATCCGAGCCGGAAGCGCCGGCAAAAGACGAGCTTGACGGCAGGACGCTCTTTAACCGCGAGTTGAGCTGGCTTGAATTCAACCGACGCGTTCTAGACGAGGCCACGGATGAGAGTTTGCCGGTGCTTGAGCGGCTGAAATTTCTCTGTATCTTTTCGAGCAATCTGGACGAGTTCTTTATGATCCGTGTTTCCGGGCTGAAGGAGCAGATCGCCGAGGGTGTCGGTGGGCTTTCGGCGGACGGAATGACGGCGTCTGAACAGCTTGACCAAGTTCGCAAACGGCTACGGCCGATGGTGAAAAAGCAGGTTTCATACCTTTCGGAAAACGTTCTTCCGGCTTTAGCAAAAGGAGGGATTACCATCGAGCCATACGCCGGCCTCGGCGCGAAAGAAAAAAAACATTTAGACAAATACTTCCGCAATAATCTGTTTCCGATCCTAACTCCGCAATCGGTAGATTCCAGCCATCCATTTCCGTATATTTCAAATTTGAGTTTGAACCTCGGGCTATACATAGATCCGAACCGTGCGTTTACCCAGGCGAAATTGAAGCATCTTTTTCGGCAAAAGCGATTTATACGCATCAAGCTGCCCCCGAGCGTGCCGCGTTTGATCCCGATCAATGAGAAGAAGGGACGTTATGCGTTGCTTGAGGAGGTGGTCGCAGCGAACGTCGCGGAGATCTTCCCGAATATGAGAACGAGCGAAGCATTCTTGTTTCGTGTGACGCGCGATGCCGACATTGAGCTGCGCGAGGACGAGGCCGGAGATCTGATGCGGACGCTTGAGCGCGAGCTGCAGCGGCGGCGTGACCGGTTCGCGGTTCGTCTGGAAGTTTCGTCGGCGATGCCTCAAAAGATGGTGAAACTGCTAGCAACCGGCATAGGGCTTGATCCGAATGATATAGAAAGGGCCGACGGGTTTGTCGATATTTCGGACCTGATGCAGCTTTTCTGGCTTGACCGGCCAAGGCTGAAGGAAAAGGCGATAATAGCCGTCGTGCCGTCGGAATTGCAGAAGAAAGACAATATTTTTGATGTGATCAAGAAGCAGGATGTCCTGCTTCATCATCCTTACACGTCCTTCAGCACGGTTGCGGACTTTGTTGCGGAAGCCGCGGACGATCCGGATGTTCAGGCGATCAAGATCTGTTTGTATAGGAGCGGGAGCGGTTCGCCGATCGTCAGTTCGCTGATACATGCGAGCCGGCTCGGCAAACAGGTTACGGCACTTGTAGAGTTAAAGGCGCGGTTTGACGAGGAGAATAATATCGAATGGGCGCGGCGTCTCGAAAATGAAGGCGTTCATGTCGTTTACGGCATCAGTACGTTAAAGACGCACTCGAAAGTGTTGTTGGTAGTGCGTCGCGAAAAGGGAAAACTAGCCAGGTATGTTCATCTTTCGACGGGAAATTATAATCCGATAACGGCACGGATATATACAGATCTCGGTCTCTTGACGGCCAACGAAGAGATCGGCGAAGACGCGAGCAGCCTTTTTAATTTTCTGACAGGTTATTCGCAGCAGGATAAATACAAACGACTGATCCTTGCGCCGGTGCATTTGCGCGACAGGCTGATCGCGCTAATTCGTCGCGAGATAAAAAACAAGAAGGCGAAAAAAGAAGCCCGCATTATTATCAAAGCAAACAGCCTTACAGATGTTGATGTTATTAATGAGCTTTATCGCGCGTCTCAGGCGGGAGTTGAGATCGATCTGATAATACGGGGCATCTGCACTCTGCGGCCGGGCATAAAAGACATGTCCGAAAATATACGCGTTCGCTCGATCATCGGCCGCTTTCTCGAGCACAGCCGCGTCTATTTCTTCGGGAACGCCGGCGAGGACGAGATTTATATTGGCAGTGCTGACGTGATGCATCGCAGCTTTGATACTCGGGTCGAAGTGCTGGTGCCGATCCTTGATCCTGACATCAGAAGCTATTTGAAAAATTCAGTTCTCGAAGCATATTTAAAAGACCTGGTAAACGCCCATATCCTAAGGCCGGACGGAACCTATAAAAAACTCGCCCATAAAAATCAGAAGGGTTTCGACTCGCAGATGAATTTTGTCGGGGTGGATGGTTTAGGTTAGGCCGGTTTTTTCGTTGCAAAACGGGATTCTGTGGCTTCGCCGCTTTGGGTGCCGTATTTAAGTGTCAGGCGTGGGTAACCTCGGGCTTCTACCACTAAATCGCCGGCGTTGAGTAGCTTTTCGACTTTCAAAATATCTTTCATTGAGCCTTCGATCTCCATGTAATAGCCAAACGGCAGTTCGTCGAGCACGACCTCCACATTGCTGAGATGCCATGCTTTTCGGTGCTTTTCATAGACGACTGAGAGTTTGTAGCCGAGCTTCTCGATGATGTGCTCGGTCGCCTCGACGTCGGAGACGATGGTCTCGAATTCGATTTGATGTTTAAAATCGCCGTTCGTTACCACCTTTTCCTTGTATGTTAGGGTGTTGACCGTTTCGGTCTTACGCAGGCGAAGAAATGCCATTTTACCTTCAAGCAAGCCGCCACGATGAAGATAGTTTTCTTCGAATCTCTCGTATGAAAAGGTTGCGCCGAGTTCGCCAAGTTGTGCTGTGAGCTCAACGAGCCGTTTTTTGTCGAGGCAATATTTTTTTTCGATCTCGATCGCCATTTATTTTGGGGCTGTGCATGAGTGCAAACTGATTCTATTAGGAATTAGCCGGGAATGCACGAAGACACACCCTAGAATATCGCCGATTGCCCACAAAAAGTGTTTATTTTACGCTTAATTCACACATTCGAGCGGAATCGGTTTGCTTGACTTCCAACCCATAGTATTTAATACTTGAAAAAAAGGTCAGGTTTCCTGATTGTTTTTGCCGATCTGAAATTTCAGATCTCAAATTTGAAATAGTTTGTATAAGAGAAATTTATGCCATATCCAGAAATTATGATCCACGGAATGCGCCAAGAACTGGCGCAGCTTGGGATCGAAGAAACAACAACAACTGATGCCGTCCACGAAGCCGTCAAGAATACTGACGGCACGCTTATGGTCGTCGTCAATTCGGTATGCGGCTGCGCGGCAGGCGGGGTCCGTCCCGGCATCGCGATGGCTTTGCAGAATTCGCCGAACAAGCCGGACCGCTTGATAACGGTATTTGCAGGTGCCGACATTGATGCAACGGAAACAGCGCGCGAATATTTTAGCGGCTATATGCCTTCGTCGCCGGCTATCGGTTTTCTGAAAAACGGCGAACTAGTACAGATGTTCGAGCGCCGCGATCTAGAGGGGCGGCCGCCAACGGTGATCGCTCAAGCGTTAGGAGAAGCCTTCACGACCCACTGCACGAAAACCGAAGCAGCGAATAATTAACTAACACAGTTGTATCGATCACTGAAGTCGCCTACACGGCGGCTTTTCTATGCGCAAAATTAAAGTATTGCGCCGTTGCGTGCGAAACATTAAAATAGAAATAGTAGTCGATTTATCACTTCTCAGGCTTTGCGACAAATGTCTATAAATCAACGACAACACATCAGATTTTCGCTAGACGTACCGGCATTCATTTATACAAAGTTTGGAGAAAAGCAGGAAACGCTGCTTCAGCAGATAAGCATTGGCGGGTGTTTTACGGGTTGGGAGGAGAATATTTATGTAGGCGACGAGTTTCGCATGGAGATCGAGCTACCGAACAAGAATTATCTTCCGCTCAGCTGTAAGGCCCTTTACCGTTTTGAGAATACTGGCCTGGGCGTCAAATTTATCGACATTTGCGAGTTTGAACAGGAACTTATCTCAAAGGTAATAGCCCACCGACTGGATGTCGAAGGCGTTCCGCTCCAAGTCGATCCTTTCGTGGTCCCGCCGACATATGCAGCAGAAGACCCAGGCCGGCGAATCACCGACATACGTGCGAAGCGTGATGCCGTAATGGGAAAGATAATGTCCGGTGATTCATACTAGAACAATTCATCCATTGCCTGTTCAAGATTTTTCACACCGACCACACGAATTCCCAACAGTTTTTCCAGCCCCCTTTTATTCGATTCGGGCAGGATCAATTTTTTGAATCCGAGCGTCTGAGCTTCACGGGCGCGGGTTTGTGCTTGCAGGACGCCGCGGACTTCGCCTGTGAGACCGACTTCACCAAAGACGGCGGTTTCGGGCGGGACTTGCAGGTTGCGAAAGCTCGAGGCGATCGCCGCGACGACGCCAAGATCGGCGGCGGGCTCGTCAATCTCCATCCCGCCGGCGACGTTTACAAAAACATCGTCGCCCGCTAGATGAAAGCCGAGACGCTTTTCGAGGACGGCGATCAGAAGCGATGCGCGGTTATGATCAAAGCCCTGCGTCATCCGCCGCCCCGTGCCGAATTTTGTGCCGCTTGCCAAAGCCTGTATCTCGACCAGCATCGGCCGAGTGCCTTCCATGCAAACGGTGACGACCGAACCCGTTGCATTCTCGGGCCGCTCCTTAAGAAAAATTTCCGATGGATTGGCGACGGGGATCAATCCGGCATTCGTCATCTCAAAAATACCGATCTCGTTTGCTGCCCCAAAGCGGTTTTTTGTCGCGCGGATAATCCGGTGATTGTGATGTCGGTCCCCTTCGAAATAAAGGACCGTATCGACGATATGCTCGAGCGTTTTGGGTCCGGCGATCGAGCCTTCCTTCGTAACGTGTCCGGTCAAGAAGACGGGCGTCGCTGTTTTCTTGGCAAACATCATAAACTGCGCCGCGACCTCGCGCACCTGCGAAACGCTGCCCGGAGCAGATTCGATCTGGTCGCTAAAAACGGTTTGGATAGAATCGACGACCACAAAATCCGGGCGAAGTTTGTCGGTCTCGCTGAGTATGGCCTGAAGGTTTGTTTCGGGTAATAGAAATAGGTTCTGAGCTTCGACACCGAGGCGTTCGCCCCGCATTTTTATCTGCCGGTCCGATTCTTCGCCAGACACATATAAGACCTTCGAATCATTTCGGCTGAGTTTATCGGCCATCTGCATCACGATGGTCGATTTTCCAATGCCTGGAGCGCCGCCGATCAGAACGAGCGATCCGGCAACGATTCCGCCGCCGAGTACGCGATCGAGTTCGACGATGCCCGAGGTTGTTCGATCGTCATCCTGCGATTCAATATTGCCGTATGCAACAGGCGCACTTTCGCGTTGATATGCGATGCCGGTCCCGGCTTTCGCTGTCGGTCGAAAACGTTCCTCGACCATTGTGTTCCACTGTTCGCAATCTGGACACTGGCCGAGCCATTTGCGGGCTTGCGAGCCGCAATTCTGGCAGACGTAAATTGTTGCGGGTTGTTTTGCCATTAGATCGAGAGAACAGGATACAACGATAGAAGGCCGAGACGCTATAAAGGCGGTTGGTTTTTGGCATTTCGCGGACATATCTCTTGAATTTGAAATTAGAGCTCCAGCGGGCTTGCTTAGTTTGTTTTTCTGATATAAGATACGGAACAAATTTTCACTCAGATTTGTGCTAAGCAGTTTCAGCCGTCTGCGTTTGATCCCTATGGAGGTAGAGATATGAAAAGGCTATTTGTTGCAACTTTGGTGTTGGGTTTGATGTCGATGCCGGCCCTTCGGGGTCCGTCGGTTTCGGCTGACTCGCTGAGTTCATTGTTAATGGTGCCGCCTACTGTTAGCGGCAATGTAATTTATGGAAATCCGCATCCGTCGAGTATCCGCCCTGTTGCGGATGTCGACATAATGGCTACCGGAGATCCGTCCGTTGCTGGTAGGACCGGGCCTGATCGAACGCCGTCCTGGGGTCGCTATACTCTTACCGGCTTTGGCGAGAGTCCATACACAATGACCCCGACAAAGACCGGCAATTTGAACAATTTCATAAATTCTTTTGATGCGGCGAAAATAGCGCAGCACGTTGCGGGGATCCAATTATTGGATACACCTCAGCGGATCGTGTCCGATGTTAGCGGAAACGGCTCCATCAATTCATTTGATGCCGCAATGGTCGCAGCATATGTTGTTAACAGCCCGTATTCCCACGGCCTCACAGGAACCTGGATCTTCGGTCCGGTGAACCGGGCGTATCCGTATATCCTCGAAGACCTAACCGAACAAGATTACTCTGCATACCTAATGGGTGAGGTTTCAGGGAATTGGAATAACAACGGCACCGGCGGAGGAGGTACCCGCCCGGCGGCCGGAACGCATATTGAAGGCGAGACACTTATTTCCGCTCCGACAGTTTCCGTGGCCTCTCGTGTCATCACCGTTCCGGTAAAAATCGAGAATGTTAAGAATAAAGGTGTCATCTCATACGAGTTCGATCTCAGATACGATGCGTCGATAATAATGCCGACGGCAGATCCGGTATCCTTGGCCGGGACCGTTAGCCGAAAACTTTCGGTTGCTTTCAATTCAACAGAACCGGGGTTGCTCAGAGTAGCAGTATATGGGGCGGTCCCGTTAAACGCAGATGGCGTACTGATCGAGTTGAGATTTGCGGCGGTCGGTAAGGCAGGATCCGTGTCGCCCCTCATTTGGGAGCGAGCAATGATAAATGAAGGCGATCCGGCCGTTATTCTTGTTGATGGGCAAGTTGAGCTATCAATGGCGTCGTCGATCGGCGTGGGGGATTAAGCAGTTAACGCTTACCGTCAGAAATTATTTGGACCTTTACGTCGAAGGTTCCAGAATTATCACTAAGGATCCCTTCGTTTATGCCAAGGAACAGCGGCCCATCGCGCAAGGCGGTAAACTCCCGCTCGGCCCCGATATAAATAAAATCGTTATTATCGTCACCGATGACTGCGATCAAAGCTCCCGTCGGCACACTCTTCATCAATTTCTGCTCGTCGTTGATCGACGGATCGCCTGACGGGGAAGTGCTTTGTCCCTTACCGAGCAACACAATGCCATCGGCAGTGATCCGGATCCTCTGGCCTTTTTTCGCCACCCAGCCGGCACTGGTCCAGCCCTCGTTGGTGTTGTCGGCAGAAACTTTCTTTGACCACTCGACCGGCGTTTGTATTGCATTTGAAACCGTTGGTTTTGACTTTGTCGGCGACGCGGCCGCACGCGGAGTTGGGTCAGTTGTTACGGTCTTTGGCGGCTGAATGATCTTAGGCTCGTGTTTGGAATACATAGGGGGTGCACTATCCAGTTTTTCGGAGGCCACTGGGGCCGTATTGAATGTAATAGATTCAACCGCCGCCGCCGCATAAGTAAGCTGCCGTTTCCGTGAGCCTTCGCCGACCTCAACGACAAAATTGCCGCTGCGGAAACTAACAATATTACCTTTGACGATTGTACCGTCCTTAAACCGGATCGTATCGGCGAAAGTTATTGCCGACATAACAGACAGCAGTAAATACGCGCGAAAGAAACCCCTTAAATTCAATTTGATCCCCATATTTCCTCCGGGCCGGCACACATCAATAGTGTTAACCAGTGACAAGATCTCGCCGCAAACTTGATGATACGTACAGACATTTAGTTGCAGATATTTCGCAAAGCGTACATCTAAAATTACGATAATTATCTACGCACTGGCAGTAAATGCGCGAATTTGCCTGGACGAAAGCCGCCGATTGGCCAAAGCGATTAAAAAGAGCAAAAACAACATCATCAGCAAAGAGGCTGTGTTCACCGGAGCACAACGAAATAAGGGCTTCGGCGGAAATAGCTGAAGCCCTAATATTTACTGGAGCCGGTGAACGGATTTGAACCGCCGACCTGATGATTACAAATCAACTGCTCTACCAACTGAGCTACACCGGCGTTGTGCGTCGGGTCAGGTTTGACGCAAACAAAAATACTAGCAAACTAGCCGGCCTCTGTCCAAATATCCCGGATAGAAATACTTGTTTAACAATTAACAAAAGTGTTGACGCTGGCGTTCATTTGAGACTACAATAATAGTGTGCCCGTTTTGGGTGCCCGCATTCTATTCTGTCCAGTCCCGGCGCGTTCCGATCGGGATCAAATCTTAGCAAAAGCCAAAAGGAGAAAATCGTGAATTTTCAAAAGTTTTTTACATCCCGGCTGATCTTGTCCGGCATAATGCTGACCGTTTTTTCGTTTGCTGCAGCGGCGCAGTCAATGGTAGTAGGACCGGGAAGCAAGACGTGGTCAACGGCGGCCGGCAATAATCTATATTGCGCGGGCTACATTCAGACGAGCGCGATCAGCGACGGCAACTACATCGTCGGGGCCGTTGACGAAGCCGACCAATATATTTTTTCTCAGAACAATTTTCTGTACATAAACATGGGATCGAACAAGGGCGTAAACGTCGGCGATATGTTTGCGGTCGTGCGTCCGCGCGCCAAGGTAAAGAGCAAATGGTCAAACAAGACCGATCTTGGCTTTTATGTGCAGGAACTCGGGGCCGTCGAAGTGGTCAATGTAAAAGCCCAAGTCTCGGTAGTCCGCATCAAATCATCGTGCGACAACTTCTTGCTTGGCGATCTTGTCCAGTTGGTCGAAAAGAGAACGAGCCCGCTATATGAGCAGCGTCCGGCTCTTAACCTTTTTGCTGACCCGTCGGGCAAGGCGATAGGGCGGATAGTGTTGTCGCGCGAGCCGGCCGACCTATTGACGCGAGACCACATCGTTTATGTGGATCTCGGCGCTGACAATAATGTCCAGGTCGGCGATCACCTTACGATCTTCCGTCCGCTCGGACAGGGAAACCCATACAACCCGCCGGATAATGAGGCCGTAACGGCGCGTGATTACGGGTTTCAAAGTGAAAAGTACAAAGGCGGAAAGTTTTCGAATCAGGCACCTCGTAAATCCGGATCGCATGCAGACGGCCACGAGGTAACGATCGACGATGCCAAAAGGGGCAGGCCGGGGAATCTCAGAAAGATCACCGGCGAGGCTGTTGTCCTGAATGTGAAAGAAAAAACTGCGACGGTCGTCATTACAAGGACCGCGTCCGAAATTCACCCGGGCGATTTTGTGGAATTGCAGTAACTTTTCCAACCAATTTGCATTGAAAAGCACGGACCACTTGGTTCGTGCTTTTCTTTGTTGTATAAATAATGAACAACATGCAATGTCCTAGATGTAAATTGATTAATTGGGCGGATGCCACTAAATGCAAGAGTTGCGGCTACGACTTGCAGGCAGGTGTGTTTTCACCAAGCCATCCGAGAATGGAAAAATTGCCATATGAAGATACAGCCGACGCCAGATTTACAAATCCAAGCATTGTTCAACCAGGTGTCCTAAAAACAGGTATGGCTATCGCGTCGATGGTCGTTGGAATTGTTAGCATTGTTTCTTGCGGGCTCGGGATCCTTTTGGGTCCGATCGCTCTTGTGATGGGAATCGTCGCGTTGCGTAAGGCATCAAAAGAGCCGCGCGTTTATGGAGGTCGCGGGTTTGCTATAGCTGGAATTACAACAAGCGCGTGTTCTCTGCTCATTGTTGTTCCGATCATAGCGGCTATTGCGATCCCGAATTTATTAGCTGCAAGAAGGGCCGC
>JBKJJR010000221.1:0-4322 GCA_046597835.1 Pyrinomonadaceae bacterium | reverse complement strand
TTTAAACCGGAGGGCGATGAAAAGTTGGTAGATCCGACGGCGATGGTCATCGCCGAAGCGAACAAAAAGAGATGGTTGTATGTACAGAATACAGGCACTTCGACAGTTTCCAGATTTGAACTGGAAAGCGCGAAAAAGCGGAAGTGAGGACGAGTAACTGACGTCATTAAAAAAGTCTCATGCCAAAAGCCCGGCTTGGCGCGTACGATTGAGCGTTTTAGCCAGCATTCTTTTCCTGTATCCATTGTTCATCTCGGGCCTCTCAACGAACCCTCCAGGATTTTATATCGACGAGTCGTGTCTCGCTTATAACGGATATTTAGTTGCGACGACCGGTACTGCCGAAAACGGGACGAGTTTTCCGCTTTTTTTTCAGTGTTATACAGAGGGGTCTATTCAGTATGCTCATCCGACGAATATCTATTTGTTGGCTGCGATGTATGTATTTGTTCCACCGAGCGTTGTATCAGCTCGTGTTCTTGCGGCCACAACTGTGTTCCTTGCGATGCTTTTGCTGGGCTCTTTGGCGCTGAAGATAACCGGACGACGGGTTATTGGGGGTGTCGTCGCTGTCACAGGAATGACAACGCCGTGGCTTTTTGAGATTAGCCGGCTGGTTCTCGAAACCTTTGTTATAGTTTTTTCTCTTTGTCTGTTCCTATTTTGTCTGTATAACGCGCATAAGCGCGAAAAATGGAAGCTGTCTGACAGCTTTTTTCTTGCGATCTCACTTGCCTTAATCACTTACTCGTACACGCCCGGAAGATTACTAGCCCCCGCGTTTGCTTTTGGGTTGCTGCTTTTTGCTACAAATAGGCAGAGGTTATGGGAGATATTGAAAACCTGGGCAATCTATTTCGTGACATTGACCCCACTCATTGTCGTTTATCTTAAAAACGGGCTTGTGATCACAAAGAGAATCACCGAAGTAACCTACATTCTCCCTGACAAGCCTTGGTTAACAATGGCGACGGAGATTGTAAGTAGTTTTTTAAGTGACATCAGCCCCGCATTTTTATTAGTCGAAGGGGACCCGATCAAACGGCATCATGTCGGCGGAATGGGAGAGATACTTGTAGCAACGTATGTGTTAGCGGTGTTCGGTGTAATTTTGGTATTGTTGCGAAATAGGCGCGATCCGTGGTGGCATTTTATTTTGTTTGGGCTCATTGTCTCTGTTGTGCCGGGTGCGGTTACAGTGCATCGTCACCACGCACTCAGGCTACTAGCCTTACCTATCTTTTTGCTCATCTTGACGGTTCCGGCGCTAAATTTCTTGATCGGTGATGCGAGTGAAGATCGGGAACTTTCGGAGACTGTACCACACTTACGGAGATCCCTGATCTCAAATGGTTTAGACCGTTTGAAAGCGGGAAGATCTCCTAAGCGAATAATTCTAATTTTTCTGCTACTTTTAACAATAGGTCAGGCGGCGTATTTCCAGTTTAAGTTTCGAGAATTAGGGTCAAGACTCGGACACATGTTTGACGCATCGTATCCAAAAGTACTAAATGTGGCTTTGGCTCAACCCTCAAGGCCAATTTATCTCAAAGATGGACATATTGGTGGGGTCGCCTATACTCACGCTTATTGGTATGGAGCTATTAAAGGGGTTGATCCTGCAAATTTTGTGCACCTGCCTTTCGATGCAACTCCTCCTTTTGGTTCAGTTGTACTGTCCTCCGACCTCGCGTGTACAAATTGCACGATGATTTTCCGGGATGATAATTTCAGTCTTTACACAAGTCGTTAATCGCAATGGCAGTCAATGTTAAGATTCTAGAATATATTCTGCTAAATAACTCGAGCACCGGTCAATATGTGGCTGTTTACAGGCGTAGAATTGATAGAACGAAATAGCTTTTGCCATGCCGAAAACGCTGCCTTTTACATCTGTGAAAAAGTAATTTAGGACTTCCTCGATCTCGCGGGCCGTGTTTACATGTTCATGCCGCATTAGAACTTCGTAGTCGAGGTTGTATTTGCGTTTGAATTCCAGACCCGTCGTAAAAGTATAACCGAGCTTCCACATTATCGTGCCTTCGCTGGGCATGCCGCAGCGGAGGTTACCGCTCTCTGCGAGCAAAAGGCCTGATCGAGCGATAACCTCCGGCAGGTTGCAAATATGCTCGAACGCGGCGATCGAGGTAATACGATCGTATTTCTTGTCCTCCGGTATCTCGGAAATGTCGTCGTAAACATCTCTGATCCGATCCTTAGATGGCGACGATTCAAAGAGCGAGTGAAAGGGCTCGATGATGTCGTAGGGTTTTGAATACTGCTCGTAGGGGAGTTGGTTGAGCGTTCCCGCTCCGATCTCGAGCGTCGATTTTTCGGGGCCGGAAGCCACATCCGCTGCGACCTTTTTGTGCATCCAGCTCTCGAGTTTTTGTGCGATGCCGCTGGCCTTTGAGCCGCCATCGCGATTCTCTTTGTACTGGTCGGCGTAGATCGCCTGAAACTCGGGAGGAAGCACCGATCGTATTTTTGGAAAGTTTTCGAACATATCAACTCAAGTAATTAAACGCTGTCATCCATTTCCAAGAGCGGCTGCGTCGAGGTATCGCTTCTACGCCGCCGCAGGCTCTGTTCCGGCGACGGTTCTATCTGCTGGGAGATCACGTATCGCGGGCGGCCCTTTATCTCGTCGTAAATTCGCGCGAGGTAAATGCCTATTATTCCGAGGCTTATCATCAACAAACTTCCGATGACGAGCAACAGGAGAATAACGGTTGAGAATCCTGTTGCTGCGTGGCCTGCGAACTGCAAGATCAGCGTGTAAAAACCAAACATCACCGAAAACAATAGGAACACCAGCCCTGTAAAGGTAACAAATTGCAATGGCAGTGACGAAAATCCCGAGATGCCGGTCAGCGCAAGTCGCACGCGATGTAAGATCGACCAACTCGAATTGCCACCGGCGCGCATCGCCACCTCGAACGGAATTTGCACGCGTTCGAAACCAAGCCACGCGGTCATACCGCGAAAGAAAACATTCCGCTCATCCATTTGCAGGTAGGCTCTGACGGCGGCCCGGCTGAGCAGCTTGTAGTCCGAGGCTCCGCGCATTTCGAAGCCCGAAAGCTTGTTCCAAAGCCAATAGAAAAGCCTGGCCGCGATTTTACTGAAAAGAGTTTCTTCGCCGCGGTCGATCTTTGTGCCTTCAATAATATCGACGCCGGTTTCGCGCCATTTTGCGATGATCTTCGGCAACAGCGCGGGCGGGTGCTGGCCATCCGCGTCCATAACGATGACGGCATCACCGCGGGCCATTTCGAGGCCTGCGCACAGGGCATGTTCTTTTCCAAAATTGCGGCTCAGACGGGCCGCGCGGAGCATCGGAAAGTTCTTAGACTGCTCAACCAGCGCCGCCCAGGTATTGTCGGGCGAGCCATCCTCGATCAAAACGATCTCGAATCGAACGTCCGCCTCGATCAGAGCCGCGTGAACATCTTTAAGCACCTCGCCGATATGCGCAGCCTCGCGGTAAACCGGCATCACGATCGAAATGAATTCTTTTGTGTTTTCATCTTTCATCTTGTCAGACAATTTATGATACCCAAATTTGGCGCGGGCTGCATCTTCTCGCCAACGCCTGATCTTCGGTGATTAAGAACGTCCAGCCACCCGCTATCGCTAGTAGTACCGACACGACGCTCATCTCGTAGTGACTGTCCCACGCCGTCCCAACGGCATAGCGGGACACACAACTCACTGATTCTATTAGACTTGCATCGTTTTTCGGGCTCCGTTTCACAATTTTTCAAAAAATTCTACATATTGTAGAATAAATCGGTAACTCCAATTATTAGCACGTTTACGCCAAAGCCGGGTTTTGGAACGGAGCGATCCAGGCTTGAACGTGGTGCGACTGCCGTTCCGGATATTCGACTATTCCAACTCGTTTTTGTACCACTTGTGCCAGGCTTGGACCACATGCGTGTGGAACAAGTTAAATATTGCGATCATTAATCTTACGACCACATTTTAGGCTTGTACCGGCGTTTCCGCAAAAATGCGCCACATTGTGCCACGAGCCCCTAGAGTTTGACGGACATTTCAAAGAGCAGACCGCCGCAGTTACAACGATCCCGCTTCACGTTAGCAAATCGACGGGCAGATTGAAATACCAACTTTCGCGATATGGCGTAACTTTCTCGATATGACTTAACTTTTCTCATAGAACTTGGCTTTTTAGCAACCGCAGCGGCATAGAGTCGAACTATTTTACCCGTCGAAGATCCTAAGAAAAGAATTTTCCGGTTTAGGGTGTTCGGGCGTGAAGCGGGAACGGCTTGATGTCGAGAAAGCCCAACTATAAT
>JBKJJR010000218.1:0-5972 GCA_046597835.1 Pyrinomonadaceae bacterium | reverse complement strand
CGAGTGGATTTACAGAAAATTCTGTTCGTCGACGCCAAACTGAACCATCCCAGCAAGCTATGCTTGACACTGGCGGGGAAAGCATAAATTTCCGTCAATCCAAGAAAAAAGCAATATCTTTCCGGCGTTATGGATGCGCGACGCGAGGACATTGGTCGCCAACGGCGACGGACATTAAAGCCTAGGGAGAAGCGACCGGCGGGAGCGTATCCCTAGGTAGGTTCCGATACAATGCGCGTCCCTGTAGGGGACGAACATCCGACCGTTGTTCGACGCCTTCAGCGTCGGGATCAATTTGGACATTCTAACCTAGGGTTCCGCAAAAACTCCACCCCAGGCTTTATTGTTTGTCGCCGTTGGCGACATCGGCAAGGAGATGGGTGTCGGCCAAAAGGAATAGCCATTACATAAAAAAGTCTTGCATTCGCATTTGGTATATGATATGTTATTGCATTGATGCAACGAATTGACTGTAAGACAATGTCTTACTTTTTTTCAAAAAGCGGTGGAATACACGTAAAACATGACTGTAAATGTTGCTAACTAAGGAGTTGTTTGTCCCCGCAAAGGCATGGAACGCGGCTGGGAGAGCTTCGAGCCGAAGAAAATATCTTTTACCGATAAATGAATTACCCGGATATTTGACAATTTAATTTGAGCTTGGTTGACGTTCAGCCTTGCTTTCGATGGCCTAATTCCTCGGCATAAAAAGCGACAAGCGATAGCGCGATAAGGGCAACGCCGGCGATGAGGAATATCCTCGGTGCAAGACTAAAAACTCCTGCGAAAAACGCCAATAATCCAACGATTGCTATCAACGTTCCCGCATTTCGTGCCGTCTTCGACATGCTGTTTGATTGAGCCATAAAAATACGCTATCAAAATTTTGCATAAATCTCCACGCCGTCCCGGCTAAACTTTGTGTGCCGCTCCGGAACCTAAACAATTTCGCCGACAAGGTCGTATTCGTAAGCTTCGGTGATCTTTACGTTATAGATGGCCCCGATCTGCGGATCGAGGTTTTCCGGAATGTCATTGATGAGAATGTAGCCGTCGATCTCCTGCGTTTGGCCTTGAAGTCGGCCCTGAAAAAGCAGATCGGATTCTTGCGAGAGGCCTTCGAAAATGACCGGATAGGTTTCGCCGATCTTCGCACGGTTCAACTGCTTGCTGATCTTTGCCTGTTCCTTCATCAACCGATTCCGACGTTGTTTGGCGATCTTGAGATCGACCTTATTTGGCAGAGCGAATGCTGCCGTGGATTCTTCGTCGGAGTATGTAAAGACACCCAGGTTATCAAAACGACAGTTTTGAACGAATTTGATAAGCTCTTCAAAATCCTCGTCGGTCTCACCCGGAAAGCCGGTTATGAACGTCGTGCGGATCGCTATACCGGGAACCTTGTCGCGCACCCGTCGAATTAGTTTTTCAAGCGACTCGCGAGTGCCGCCGCGCTTCATCAGTTTGAGCACATTTCGCGAAGCGTGCTGCAGCGGCATATCTAGATATTTAACAGCCTTTGGCGTCTCGGCGATGGCGGCGAGAAAAGCGTCCGAAATATGCGTCGGATAGGCATACATCACGCGGACCCATTCAATGTCGTTGATCTCTCCGAGTGCGCGGATCAACGCCGCAAGCGCGTCAACTTCGCCGAGATCCTCGCCGTATCGCGACGAGTCCTGCGCGATCAGGACAAGCTCTTTGACACCTTGTTTTGCGAGCATCCGCGCCTCTTCGACAATCGAGCCGAACCGCCGCGACCTAAAAGATCCTCGCATCCCGGGTATCGAGCAAAACGCGCACGGCCTGTCGCAGCCTTCCGCGATCTTGATAAACGCCGTGTGCGACTGCGTCGCTCGTATTCGCGGCGTGTATTCGTCGTAAAGATATGTCGATGTCTTGGTGCCGACGGGCGTGATGGTCAGTTGTCTGGCGTCAAAATCTTCGTCCGCCGCCTTGAGAATGTCGCCCACCTGCGAAGTGCCGATGAACGCATCCACCTCGGGCAGCTCCTTCATCAGGTCATCGCGGTATCGCTCGACTAAGCACCCGGCGACGATCACGCGGGTGGCACTGCCGTCAGTTTTCCAACGTGTGGCTTCGAGAATGGCGTCGATCGATTCCTGTTTGGCCGCTTCTATAAAGCCACAGGTGTTGACAACGACCGTATCAGCCTCGTCAGCGTTGTTTGTTATTTGATAACCGGCCTCGGCGAGCTGGCCCATCATCACCTCGCTGTCGACGAGATTTTTTGGGCATCCAAGACTGACAAATCCGACTTTCTTCATAACGCGAAACTATAAGAATAACAGATATGAGCGAGTTATTCCGCTTCGAGAGTTGCGAGCCACGTTTCGATCGCGCCGGCCTCGTCCGCTGAAAGGTCTTTCCCGCCAAATCGCACGCGGTTGTATTTTTCCGTGACGCTGATTGCTTCCGGCATTCCCGATGCGTACGCAAATTCGAGTGGAGTCTGGTGCGGCTCGCGTTTCCAACCTTTGTTTGCCAGAATTCGTTGCATCCGCGCATAGAATTCGATAACGGAAGCACGTCTTCTCTTGAAGAATCGATCCCAGATGCGCTGCCAGGCATTGAGACGGATTATCTTTCGCCAAAGCCAAACGATCGACAAAATTCCCAGCGCCGCCAAAAACAAATACCCAATGCCGTAAGCTATCGCCATGAAGCTGTTCTGCATCCCGCTGTCGCCGCGAGCCTCGGCCCACCACTTGGCTAGGATAGTTTGAGCACTGTTGATATACGACAGGATCCGCGACTGGTAATCCGCAAAGCTGTTACGGACCGTGTTGGCGAGCGAACGCTGCTCCTGGCTGTCATAGGCCACAAACCGCTGTATCCAATGTGTTTCGAGAGCTTCGAGATATTTATTGAACGCAGCCGCGACTCCGCCCGTTGGCGATGAAACGGGCTGTCCGGCAAACGGCGTCGGATCAAACGGAACCCAGGCGTTCTCTTTCGGGAAAAAGACCTCGACCCATGCGTGGGCATTTCGCTGGCGAACGATCGTCATCCCCGCCGCGTCATTATAATCCCCGCCGTGAAAACCGTTCACAACTCGAGTCGCAATTCCCTGCGTTCGCAGCATCACTGCCATCGCGGTCGCAAAATATTCGCAGTGGCCCTCACGGACATTGAAAAGAAAATCCGCGAGCGGCTCGCTGCCTCCGGCTTTTTTCTCTAACGTGTAGCCGAAATTATTCTGCAGATAAGATTCGACAGCGTGGGCTTTATCGTAGCGGTTTTTCGCGGTCGCAGTGATCGTTTCCGCGAGCTTGGCAATACGCGGGTCATAAACGGGCGGCAGAAAAACGTAGTTTTTAAGATCTGCACTATACGGCTGATCGTCTGCACGCAGTTGCAATGTTGACGGCAAACTTCGATCAGAATAAACCTTGTAGCTGGTTCGTTCGTAATTGCGCGGGTAGCTCAGCCCGCCGTAAACGTCTCTGTAAACGACAGGAAAACTGCCCTGAACGGCGACGGCCCGCGGCAATGCGAACAATACGGGTGTGTCGAGCGGTTCGAGATAGATCGTTTGCACGGTGCGGTTTTCGCTCGTTGCGATCGGATCGACGCGAATTAGATCGTCGTCACCTTTTTCAATTACGGTCTTGATGCTTGCCTTTGACCTGCTCCACGACTGGTTATCAAAAGTATCGAGCGCGACGCCGCGAAAATAAAGGTTGCCATTGGACTTGTCGCCATCGAGCTTCACACGCATAACGACCTCGTCGGTTTGGTTAATGCGCCCAAATCCACCAAGCCGAACTGTGTCCGAAAAGCCGGACTGCGTATCGAGGCCGAGCTGGTTCCCGCCAAAGCCTGCGCCCCCCACGCGCGGCAGCAGAAAGAACAACGGCACGGCACACGAAATAATAAATACGATCAACACGACCGCGGCCGTAGGCAAACGGCGAACAGGCAAAGCGGTTTGTGATTCTGAGCTCGGGTCTCTTTCCTTCGACTCATCACCGCTGATCTTCAGTTCGACGGCGCGCGATGTCTTTCTGATCTCGAACGCTATGATGGCCGAAACCATCACGAGCAGATACACGATGAATGTCGCCAGATACAAAGGACTGATGCTCAGCCCGGCGGCTAAAAGCACCTCGAAGAAAGACATCAGATAAAGGAATATCCAATCACGGTCGCTCTTTTTCTGCAGGAGTTTGACCGCTGCCAGCGCGAGGATCATCTGAGCCAGCAGGGCGGCGATCGCGGTCTCGCCGCTGTCGATCTTGAACATCTGCGACTTGGCCACGAGAAAAAACGCCGGCAGCGCAAGGACGATCAATACGGTTCCTAGCCGCTCCGAGATCTGCCACCGCGAGCCCTCAAGCCTCCACGCCGCGATCATCAACACGCCAAACAGCGACGTGCCGACAATGCCTAACGCGCCTGAAACCCACAGCGACAAAAAGCCGCAAAAAACAGCCGCGTAGGAAACAAGCCGGAAAAATCTCTCAAACTTCATCTCGAGGCGAACGAACCCACAGACTATTATATAGCTTTGAGACGTATTTGGTTCCGGAAATGCATATGAGAATTAAACTTCGTTGATCGAAAACATACAAAGCCCGCCTTCATGACCGCCCAAGTTTCCCTTGCGCAGCCACGAAGGCGGGATCGTCCCCCGGCTCCAATTTCGTTCAATTTTGGATCTCTATCTGTCCATCGTTTACGGCCACTCTCGGCTCGCCCTCGTTGAACATTATCTGCTCAAACGTCAGCGGCGAACCGGACCCCTTCTCACCAACGGCCACGAACCTCAAGTTCAGAAGCACGCCATTTTCGTGAATCGGCACTGGGCCATACACTACGACACGCAGCAAGCCTGGCTGGTTTGGATTCGTCACAACCAACAACCCGCGGCTCACAGTACCCGTCAAATCGACAGGACTTTCCATCGGCTGTATCACCGCCGGATCATACCGAACGTTGAACTCATACGAGATGATGTCTTTACCGGCTACACCTTTAACACTGACCGGAACGATGAATTCCTTTTCCACCGATGCAGCCAAATGCTCAGCTGCGACCGTGATCGGTTTCTCCGCGCCGCCGCCGTCCTCACTGCCAACCGCCAACTGCCTACTGCCAACTGGCCTCGGGTGCGTCGCCGGATTGTAATTGCCGGAAACCTCGCCGACCAGGATTCCCACAAAGTCCTCGCCCGTCAGGCTGCTTGTTACCGAAGCGTAAGTCCGGCTGTCATTATATGTCTGTGGCGGTGTCGGCAGCGGCGAAGGTGCTCCAGTCACAAAGAACTTCCACACGCCCGCATTCCCCGTCCCCGTCAGCCCCGCCGCGAACCTCGCGATCAGTGCCGCATCGTTCGACGAAACTCCTCCGTTGCCGCTCACATCTGCCGCGAACCTCTGGTTCTGGCTTACGAACGGCACCGCCCCGCTCACCCCCTGAGCAACCCTCGCCGCATCGTTCGAAGTGATCGCCGTCGTCGCACCACCCGGTTTCGACGGCTTGATCGTATATGATCCAGCTCCAAACCCCGTCAGCGTATATGTCCCCGGCGTCCCAGTAATAACCGGCCCAACCGCAGGCGTTCCCGACGTACTCGCTACCGAAACGTTCCTCACAAATCGAGGCGGCGCCGGACTTCCTATCGCATTACCGTATGTGATCGTTCCGCTGATCGAGGATGTTCCAACGGTCACGATCCCGTCAAAGGCTTGACTCGGCACTGCGCCATTATTGAATACAAAGATCTGATTTGGAGGCGTCGGATCTGTATTCCAATGCAATTGCGAAACCGTGCCTACAGCTCCGACCGCTGTAAATTTGATCTTGAACAGCGTTCCGGCACCCGAAAGTGCGGGGCCTGAACAGCTTGCGTGCACATGGTTGGGAGAAGTGGTCATAGTACTGTTCCAGCCCGACGAGCTTAATGTTCCTGCGAACTCTATGGGAAAAATGCGCGGCGTAACAACAGC
>JBKJJR010000088.1:0-6745 GCA_046597835.1 Pyrinomonadaceae bacterium | reverse complement strand
TCGCCGGTGAGCTTCTGTGTTTGTTCGCTGTAGCTTTTATGTTCTTCCGCAACCTTGTCGGAGCGTGCCAGCTCGCCTTCAGCCCGGGCGATCTGCTCACGGATCGCGCTAATCGATACGTCCAGATATCGTGAAGTCTCGCGGAGCTTCTCGGCAGCCTGACGGTACTCTTCGACCCTTAACAGCCGGTCGAACGCCGCCTTTCGCTCGGGAGCACCTTCCAAAAAGATCGCGGTAAATGTGCCCTGCGGAACCCCGATCGCCTGGCGGAACAGTGACCTAAGATCGGTGCCGGGTTCGAGGCCGAGATGCTGCCAGAGAAAACGGAAAACCTCTTCCTTCTTGTCGGCTATGCGTATCTGGAGACGCGGATCGGTGACGTAGTAACCCGCACCAGTGTCGCGGTAAACGATATATTCGCGTTCGTCGAGGCCGCTCTCAAACGTGAGCTTAACCCAACCTTTCTTGGCACCGCGGCGCACAAAATCTTCCTTTTTATATTCGAGCAGGTCAAAAAGCGTCCATGCAATCGCCTCGATCAGCGTAGTCTTGCCAGCTCCGTTGTCGCCGGTAATCGCGGTGGTTCCGCGTGTAAATTCGAATGTCGATGCGGTGTGAGACTTAATGTTCTCAAGCTCGATCTTTGAAATGTGCATTCCTATTTTAAGTTTAGAATATATCCCCTTAAAGAAAAATATTTAGATGCCGATTGCGCCGAACAGTTTGGATGTTGAAGGGACACTCTAGAGAAGAGTATGCGTCATCCGATCTATCCACGAGGCGGACATTCACCGCAATTATGTACGCCTTCGCTGCTTGATTTTGAAAGACGCTCTAAAATCGGCGACAATCTGTTTATGAAGATCGACGCCGGAGACATAGTGACCGCAGTTCTGCACAGCCCGCGCGAGAAACTGCTTGGTATCGTCAATGAGATAAGCCCGTCGGGCATTACGATACGCTCGATCGATCTGGGTTATTTTGACGATTGGTGTCGATCGATCGCCGCCGGCGAGGATCATCTTCAGATGTCGGACAATTTCTTTCCAATGTGGCGGATCGAGCGGGTTACAAGGGACGAGTCAAGCGACGGCGTACCGTCGATGTGGGAACAATTTGAAACGCGAACCGGAAGGCGGCTGGAAGATCAGTAGACGAGCCCTCGACTTAAAAGTCGAACACCTTAAATTTTTGCATGGCTCCCGGAGGTATAGTTTTCGTCCCGTTTGGGGTAACAAAATAAATGTGACTATCGTTTCGTTCTTCCAGCATTTCCTCAAAGGCGAGTTTTGATCCGTCCGGCAGAACATCATCAGTAAATAGAGGATCGGCGACCGCAAGGCGCCTGAGGCCCTCTGAGAGGTGGCCGCGGCCTGTTCCAAATTCGCCAACGCTGCTGCCAATAACGAGCCTGATGCTTGCATTTTCGTCTGCAAAACGGCTGATGATCGCCGCCGCGAGCCTCACCCCTCTCTCAAATTGTTCTGAGGCGATCACACCTTTCCCCGTTTGCTCGGCATCAAGCTTTTCACGAAGCGTCGGCATTTTCTGAGCATTTTTTGGCAAGCAAACATCTAGTATGACTGTCATTCGTCTGTCGTCATCAGCGGCAAATTCGCGCACTGTCAGCATCTGCGCTCGTGCCGTCGCTTTCCAATCGATGCTTCGCAGGTCGTCGTTTGGCCGGTAATCGCGCAGGGCAAGCAGGTCAAGGCCGGTACCGCGTTTATTTGCGACTATTTTTCCGGCGTCAAGCGGCATTTCGTCAAGACGGTGCGTAAAAGGTATATGACGCGGAAAAACGATTAACTCGGTCGTGCGTGCGGGCAGCCGTCGGCGATGGTTAAAGAACCCGAAAGGGAAATTGGTCGAAAGCTCAAAATCCTTGATCATCAACCGGCCGCGGTGCGGAAAGACATGGTCGGTTTTCGCCTCGACGGTCTGGTCTTGTCCAACATAGACAAAATGGCTTAAAGTTCGACGGACGACAGTGGCTCGCCCGATCCTTTCGGCTATCCATCGCGGCAAGATCGCCTTCAGTTCAACGTCGGCGATGGAGCGTTCCCGCTCCGTGCCCCGCACTTTTGCGACCACGGAAAATGCTGGAAAAATACGTTTGCGATTGCAAAGGCTTACAACGATTGGTGTCGCTTCGCCGGCAAAGATCGTCTCAGGAAACCGCATCTTCACATCGAGTTTTTTCAAGCAAATATGTCCGGCGACAAAGCCGACCAGCATCGTCGCGATCAGGAAAGAAAGCACAATAAAAAGCAGATTGTTGCCGGTGTTCCACGCCGAAAAACCGACGATCATTATTAAGACCAGAATTATCGCTCCGCCCGTTGTCAATTCGAACGGCAGATTCATCTGCGACGCTTCGCGTCCCGCGTTGCGCGCAAGCGGCGGCACAACGAAGATAAGAATTAACAGGACAAATACAAGCGAAAGCCCCGCCGAGATGCCGGCGAGCCGGATATTGCCGATCCGATGAGCGTAAAGCGTAACCAGAGAAAGACCGATGCCGCCGAATACAACAATGACACCTAAAGCGCCGTTTCGGAGATCACGCACACTGAATAATTCTTTTAATGCACTGATCTTCATAGGAAAAGACTTGCCCGCGAATTACACGAATGATCGCGAATGAAAGTAATCAAAAATTCGCGTTCATTCGAGTAATTCGCGGGCTAAAATCCTAAATAGGCACGCGGACCTTTTGCAATATATCCTGCAATATCCGCTCGGCATCGCGTGTCCGCTGACGCAGTGCCCCGGAGCGTGAGTTCACAATAATTCGATGGCCGAAGCACGGGACGACGAGGCGTTTAATATCATCCGCGATGCAAAAATCACGACCTTCCACGACTGCCAACGCCTGCGCCGAGCGAAAGAGAGCAAGCGTCCCACGCGGGCTGATACCGAGCTCGAGAGCCTCCGACCGGCGGGTCGCATCCACTATCTGAAGCAGATAATCAAGCAATGATTCGTCAAACCGTACCTCAGAGACCAATTGCTGGAGTTCTAGAATGTCGGCCTGCGTCATTACAGGTTGAACCTCGTCGAGCGGATTTACATTCTCACGGTCGCGAAGGATGCGGCGTTCGTCTTCGACGCTCGGATAGCCGATGTGCAGCCGCAGCATGAACCGGTCAAGCTGCGATTCGGGCAGGGGGTAGGTTCCGTGATGTTCCGATGGATTCTGCGTTGCGACAACGATGAAAGGCAACGGCAGCCGCCGCGTAACGCCTTCAAGCGTCACCTGCTCCTCCGCCATTGCTTCGAGCAGCGCCGATTGGGTCTTCGGCGTCGATCTATTTATCTCGTCGGCGAGAACGATATTCGAAAATATCGGTCCCGCCTTCCATTCGAAATCACCGCTCCTTTGATTAAAGATGGAAAGCCCGATAACGTCCGACGGCAGAAGGTCGGATGTGAATTGGATTCGCTGAAACGACAATTCCAGCGCCCGTGCCAGCGCATTTGCAAGCGTAGTTTTGCCTATTCCGGGTACGTCCTCGATAAGCAGGTGCCCCTTGGCAAGTAATGCGATAAGTGCGAACTTAACAGTCTCGGACTTACCGCGAATGACGGCTTCGATCGCCGACTGCAGCTCGGCGATCTTGCCGGCAGCGTCAAAATTCAACACGGCAGTTTTGCCCGTCTCAGGGGTTTCAGTAATTAGCCAATCTCTCATTTATAAATGAGCGGAAACGCCGCCCGAAATAATATTCTACCCGATTACAAACTAACGCCGCATTAAAAAGTTTCGTAACTATCAACGATAATTGAAATCCGCATCAAAACAAACTAAACTTTTGAAACTAAATACTTGCGTCTTCGTGAAGTAAGCGAAAGGACGCACAGCTTTTATTATGAACAATCTAAAACATCGGTTTAAGGACCAACGCGGTTTTAACCTTATCGAATTGATGATCGTTATCGCGATCATCGGCCTGCTCATCGGGGTGGGAACGATCGGGTGGACCACCGCAATGAGGTCAGGAAATGAAACGGCGACTGCGCAAATGATGAAAAACCTTCAGGCATTCGAGGCTCAATATGCCTCGCGAAATAAGGGGAATTTTGCGACTTTCAACGATTTGGTGGACAAGATGAGCCTCGAAGAGACGTTTAAGGGCGAAAATCCGATCAAGAACGGCTATGTCTTTACCCTGACCGTGGTGCCGAGCTCGGCAAGCGCTCCTTCTTCTTATTCGCTTCAAGCGAATCCGCAAAGCGCGGACGGCGTGCTTGCTTCGGGAACGCGGCACTATTATGTCGATTCGTCGCTCAGCACGATCAGATTTACCGATGAGAATAGGCCCGCAAAGGCGGACGATCCATCGCTTTAACGGCAAATGCCGTCTTAGCTCAGTGGTAGAGCACTCGCTTCACACGCGATAGGCCACAAGTTCAAATCTTGTAGACGGCACCAGTAGGTACAGGCGTTTGAGCCAGAAAAGGGCAAGGTCATATTTTGACCTCGCCTTTTTGTTTGCCCCTTTGGTTTGTTAATTAAGTGCGGATATCCTGTGGTTCTCTCGGAGCAAGGATCGACTCATTTGAAGACTTTTTGTGTTTGCCGTCGTTTTTCGGTCGAGGTTTAGTCGGTGCCGGCGTAACGACTGGCGGCGTTTGCTTCTTTGGGGTCCGCTTTTGCTCATCCTTTTGTGCAAAAACTGCCAGCGACAAACAAATAACCACGGCTATCGTAAATAATATTTTTTGTAGATCTCTCATCTTATTTCTTCCACTTTCCTGAATTTTACGGCTCGGGGAAAGAAGGTTACGTCCCGTCCGCCTATTTTATCTGCAATCTTGATGCCACAATGAGTTTTGAACCACAAAACTGTTGGATAGTTAACAAAAATGAACATCAGAATTTTAGCCGCAGTTCAAGACTTTACGTTTTCCGTTATTTTCATACGAAATCGTGAATTAAGCAAGACTTTTGAATCATTTTACTGTCGAAGTGCGATAATGTGAAATATGACAGAAAGTGCCAATTCGCATGATCGGATGCGTGCAGCGTTGGTGATCGTTGCTACAATAGCGACCATTGCTTTTAACGCGCTGGCCGCGGCGGGACTTGTCAACGGCGTAACCCCGGCCGCGATCTCTGAAAGGTATCAGACGATCCTGACGCCGGCCGGCTATGCATTCTCGATCTGGAGCCTGATCTATCTCAGCGTTGCCGCCTTCTCGGTTTACCAATTGTTGCCTGCAAATCTTGTCCGGCTGAGGCCCGTTCGCTCGGTTTTTATCGTCACATGCCTGCTCAACTGCGCATGGATATATTTTTGGCACCGCGAACAAATGGCAGTCTGTCTGGCGCTGATAATTGCACTTTTAGCGTCGCTCGTTTTAATGCTTTTTCTGTTTGGCCGCTCCGGATCGGCCGTCGAGTCGCTGTTCACAACTGCGCCTTTTGGAATCTACGCAGGCTGGGTAACCGCGGCAACGCTGATCAATGTCCTGATCTTTTTCAAATATGAGAGCCTTGAATTTTCAACTGCTGGGTGGAATATTCTCGGCGTAGTGCTGATAGCTTTTGCCGCGATTATAGCGGTCATTGTTCGTTGGAAATTGAAAAACTATTTTTACCCGATCGCGATCGCGTGGGCGTTGACTGCCATCGCCGTGAAACAGAGCGGCAATACCGCGATCGTTGTTGCGTGTGCTGCCGGCGTTGTGATCTGCCTCGTCACGGCGGGTAGTTTTGTTGTGGATCTAAAGGATTCAAGTAGTGAATAACGGAAAGATTTGCGTCTCAGTCTGCGCCGAAACAGTGGGCGCAATGGTCGCGAACATAAAGCGGGCCGGAGAATTCGCCGACGTAATTGAGGTGCGCTTTGATTGCATGGAAAGCGGCAGCATTAAGAATATATTAGAAAATCTTCCCGTAATTGATAAAACATATCTTTTTACGTTACGGCCAAAAGAACAAGGTGGAAAACGCGAGATCGGCCTTCGAGAGAGATTGAAATTTTGGGAACTCGTATTTTGCGTGCCGAGAGCTGACTTTATTATAGATATAGAGTTTGACCCAAAATTGATACTCGCGATCGATCCGCAAAAAACTCACCGAATTGTTTCTTATCACAATTTTGAAGCAGCGCCGGTCGATCTCGGTTTTAGCTGGACGGCAATGTCAGAACTGACTAATGGCGTCGTAAAGATCGCTGTCCACGCCTATGACATCGCGGATTCGATCGAGGTTTGGAAACTGCTCGATCAGTCGAGATTGAAAAACAAACAGGTCATCCCTATCGCGATGGGCGAAGCAGGGAAGTGGACGCGGATTTTGGGTCTGGCTCACGGCGCGTATATGACGTATGCGTCGCTCGAGGCAGGTATGGAAACGGCAGACGGCCAGATCACGGCAAAGGATCTGATCGAGACATATCGCGTCAAAGAGCTCGATCTAAACACAAAAGTTTACGGCGTGATCGGTCATCCTGTTTCAGAATCGCTCTCGCCATACATTCATAATCCGGCATTTGCTGAAGTGAATATCAACGCCGTCTTTATCCCGTTACAGGTCAAGGATCTTAACGAATTCCTACGTCGAATGGTCCAGCCGGAAACTCGCGAAATCGAACTCAACTTCGCCGGTTTTTCCGTCACAATGCCGCATAAGCAAACGATCATTAACCACCTCGACGCCATCGATCCAACTGCCGAAAAGATCGGGGCTGTCAACACTGTCAAGATCGACGGCGGCAAACTGACCGGCTATAACACT